>NZ_JBHSZO010000024.1:0-97824 GCF_042663125.1 Streptomyces polyrhachis
CAACCCGTTCTGGAACCCCGTGAACGACCGCCCGCCCGCGTAGTAGTCGGTGGCGCTCTTCGTGCCGCGCGCCGCCCACAGCGTGATGGCCAGCGTCCCCAGCACGAAGACGGAGAACAGCCCGACGATCAGCGGCCGGTGCTCCTGCGCCTGGACGGCCGCCTCCCAGGTGCGGTCCGCGGACCCGGCGCTCACGCGGCCTCCTCCACCTGGGTACGGACCGCCTCGGCGCGCGGGTCGAGCCTGGCCGCCGCGTAACGGGCGTAGGCCCAGGCGAGCAGGAACGTCGTGGCGAACTGGCCGATGCCCAGGACGAAGGCGACGTTCAGCCCGCCGGCGACCTGGCGGCCCATCAGGGAGCCGGCGTAGTTGGACAGCAGGACGTACAGCAGGTACCAGCCGACGAAGGCGGCGGTCAGCGGGAACGCGAACGAGCGGTGCGCGCGGCGCAGTTCGGTGAAATCGGCGCCGCGCTGCACCTGCGTGTAGCGGCCGGGCCGCTGCTGGTGCGGGATGGCCCCGGGCAGGGTGCCGTCCTGCGGGGAGGGTGCGGTGTCCAACGGTGACTCCTGGGCGTGGGGCCGGACTGCGGGGACGGGGCGGGGATTCATGAACGTGACATGCATCACACCGCCGTTTGGCGCATCGTACAAACGCAACACCCCTGGCCATCCGTGTGGACACGGGAAAGCACCGCCAAGTGTCGTATTGATGGCCACCGGTGGGCGGGATAGCTTCCCTTGCCATGCCCCCGACCGGGCTGACCCCCAGAAGCCGGTCGGACCCTATGAGCGGGAGACCCCATGACCCATCCCGGTTTTGGAAGGCGGCGGCTGACCGCCGCCGCGATCGGCCTGGCCCTCACGGCGACCGTCGGGTTCCTGCCCGGGATCGCCGCCACCGCCACGGCGGCGAACACCAACCCGGCGGGCAAGTCCGCCGGGCAGACCCTCACCTACGTGGTCAACACCGCGACGGACGAGGCGACTTTGGCCCGGGTGCGCGGCGCGGTCACCGAGGCAGCCGGTTCGGTCGTCATCACGTACGAGAAGATCGGCGTGATCGTCGCCAGCTCCGCGAACCCCTCCTTCGGTGACCGCATGCGGCGCGTCCCCGGTGTGGACTCCGCGGGCGCCACCCGCACCGCGCCGCTGCGTCCGCAGTCCACCACCGAGGTCGGCGGCCCTCAGGTGGTGGACGCGGCGAAGGCGGCCCAGGCGCCGGCGGCCGAGGGCATGGAGCCGATGGAGGCCGACCAGTGGGACCTGCGGGCCATCCGGGCCGACCAGGCCCACCGGGTCTCCACCGGCAGCCAGGACGTGACCGTCGCGGTCATCGACACCGGCGTGGACGACACCCACCCGGACCTCGCGGCGAACTTCTCGGCCGCGCAGTCCGCGAACTGCGTCGGCGGTGTCGCCGACACCAGCGCCGGCGCCTGGCGGCCCGACAGCGCGAAGAACGACTACCACGGCACCCATGTCGCCGGTGAGATCGCCGCCGCCCGCAACGGCGTCGGCGTCGCCGGGGTCGCGCCCGGCGTGAAGGTGTCGAGCATCCGGGTCAGCGAGAAGAAGACCGCGCTCTTCTACCCGGAGGCCGTGGTCTGCGCCTTCGTCTTCGCCGCCGACCACGGGGTGGAGATCACCAACAACAGCTACTACATCGACCCGTGGCTCTACAACTGCCTGGACGACCCCGACCAGCGCGCCATCGTCGACGCGGTGGACCGCGCCTCGCGCTACGCCCAGTCGAAGGGCACCCTGCACCTGGCGTCCGCGGGCAACTCCAACCACGACCTCGACTCCGACGCCATCCTGGACGACTCCAGCCCGGACGACTCCACGGCGTACCCGCGCACCGTCGACCCGCACTCCTGCTTCGACATCCCCACCCAGCTCCCGGGTGTCGTCACCGTCAGTGCCACCGGGGTGCACAACCTCAAGTCGTACTACTCCAGTTACGGACTCGGGGTGGTCGACGTGGCGGCGCCCGGCGGCGACCGCTACCAGATCCCCGACACCCCCTCGGCCAACGGGCGCATCCTGTCCACGATGCCCGGCGGCGAGTACGGCTTCCTGCAGGGCACCTCGATGGCGAGCCCGCACGCGGCCGGCGTCGCGGCGCTGATCAAGAGCAGCCACCCGGAGCTCTCCGCCGAGCACCTCCAGGCGGCGCTGGAGGCCCAGGCCGACGACGTGGCGTGCCCGGAGTTCTACGACCCGGACGGCAACGGCGTCCAGGACTCCACCTGTTCGGGCCCGGCGGCGGACAACGCCTTCTACGGCGAGGGTGTCGTGGACGCCCTGGACGCCGTCACGAAGTAGCGGCGCCCCGCGGCTGGTGGAGGGTGTGCTGCGCGCGCAGCACACCCTCCACCAGCAGGAACTGCCCGCCGATGTAGGTGAGCATCACCCAGAAGGACGCCGCGGGAGGCTGCGGCCAGCCCGCGAGGTCGCCGGCGATCAGGGTGTCGGAGAGCAGGAAGAGCGCCCCGCCCGCCCCCGCGACGCGCCCGAGTGCGCCCGCGCAGCAGGCCATCGCGGCCAGCAGCAGGCTGTACGCGCCGACGGGGACGCGCAGCCCGGCGTCCAGCCCCGGCCAGAGCGCGACCAGCAGCGCCGCCCAGGCGACCGCGTAGCCGAGGGCGATCCGGGGCGCGGGGTCCGTAAGGAGGAGTCGCGGCGGGGAGAACCGCAGCCGGGAGAGCCACGGACGGAAGAGCAGCAGGTAGCAGACGTGCCCGGCGGCGAAGGCGGCCATTCCGGCCAGGAAGGGCACGGTGGCGCCGCCCTGCAGCAGTACGTCCCCCGCCCAGCCGCACAGCAGCGCCGCGATCAGCGCGCGCGGGGCCCGGCGGGCGGCGGCCCAGGCGGCGAGGAGCGGCATCAGCAGCGGCTTGGTGAGCAGGTCGAGCCAGTGCAGGTCCAGCAGCAGGGCGAGCAGGTGTACGGCGCCCGCGGCGGCGAAGGCGCGCAGCAGTACGGGCGGGCGCGGCGCGATGTCGGCCCAGGCGACGCGGCCAACGACCGCCTGGCCGCGGTCGGCGCCCAGGCGCGGGGCGCCGAGACGGGCCGGGCGGGCCGGGAGGGGGTGGGTCGGGAGGGAACGGAACTTCATGCGGCAGGTTCTTCCAGACGGTCGGGGCCTTCCAGACGGTCGGCGGCGGGGTGGGGCGGCTGCCAGCCGGGCCCGCGCAGGAGGTGCCCGGCGCGGGCGCGCCAGCCGCGCGCCGCGCGCAGGTCGCGGGCGAGGGCGGCGTACTCGTGGGTGGCGACGCGCAGCGGGTTGTGGGTGGTGATGTTCTTCGTCAGCCCGTAGACGCACCGCTCGCGCTCCGGGGCGAAGGAGCCGAAGAGGCGGTCCCAGACGATGAGGATGCCGCCGAAGTTGCGGTCCAGGTAGCCGCCCTGCGAGGCGTGGTGGACGCGGTGGTGGGAGGGGGTGTTGAGGAGGAACTCCACGGGGCGCGGCAGCCGGCCGATGCGCTCGGTGTGGATCCAGAACTGGTAGACGAGGCTGACCGAGGAGCAGAAGGCCAGCGCCGCCGGGTGGACGCCGCAGGCGATCAGCGGCAGGTAGAACGGCCAGGAGGTGAGCGAGGTCCAGGGCTGGCGCAGGGCGGTGGAGAGGTTGAACCTCCGGCTGGAGTGGTGGACCACGTGGCAGGCCCACAGCAGCCGCACCACGTGGTGGCCTCGGTGCGAGAAGTAGTAGAAGAAGTCCTGGCCGAGCAGGATCAGCGGCAGCGTCCACCAGGTGGTCTCGATCCGCAGCGGGGTGGCCGCGTAGAGGGCCGTGTAGAGCGCGACGACGGGGATCTTCCACAGCAGGTCGGTGCCGAGGCTGCCGAGGCCCATGGTGATGCTGGTGGCGGCGTCCTTCGCCTCGTAGCCGGCGGCGTCCTCGTCGGGGTGCAGCCGGTAGCTGACGAGCTCCACGAGGGTCAGCAGGACGAAGGCGGGTATGGACCAGAGCACCACGTCGGGCAGGTCGGGCACGGGCATGACCGCACAGTAGGGCGGGCGGGGGGCCCGCGACCAGGGTCCACGTAGTCACGTTGTCACTACGGTGGCGGTCGGGTGCTTGCGGACGAAGGCCGCGCGCAGGCGGTGGTAGGGCTCGTCGGGGCCGTAGAAGTTGCGGCGTATCCGGGCGAGTTCGTCGGCGCGGTACCAGGCCAGCGGCTTGACCTCCTCGTCCTGGGCGAGCCGGCGGCGTTTGGCGGCCAGCCGCGCCGCCAGGTGCGGGGAGGCGGCCGCGGCGGCGGCCAGCGCGGCGACCTCGGCGGGGAAGGCGGCGGGGGTGGTGGGCAGGACGCGGTCGGCGAGGCCGAGGTGGCGGGCGCGGGCGGCGCTGACGGGCAGCGCCTCCTCGGTGAGGGCGCGGGCCTGTTCGCGGCCGACGCGGCGGGGCAGGGTGTACGTCCACAGCTCGGAGCCGTACAGGCCCATCCGGCGGTAGTGCGGGTTGAACACGGTGCCTTGGCGGCACCAGACCTCGTCCGCCGCCAGCGCCAGCATCACGCCGCCGGCCGCCGCGTTGCCGCCCAGGGCGGCGACGGTGAGCCGGTCGGTGGTGGTGAGGACCGCCTCCACCAGGTCGTCCATGGCGTTGATGTTCTCCCAGGACTCCGCCGCCGGGTCGGCGGCGGCCTCGATCACGCCGAGGTGGATGCCGTTGGAGAAGAAGTCGCGGGCCCCGCCCAGCACCACCACGCGTGTGGGGCGGGTGAGGGCGTGGCGGTAGGCGGCGAGCAGCCGGCGGCACTGGGTGGTCGACATGGCGCCGGCCGGGAAGGAGAAGCGCAGGAAGCCGACCGGGCCGCGCTCCCGGTAGTGGATGTCCGTCCAGGTGCGGCGGCCGGGCGGCAGCTCCAGGCGGGCCGGGACGGCGGTCAGCCTGCGGGCGCGGGCGCCGAGCGCGAGGGTGGCGGGCTGCTTGAAGGCGGGGGCGCCCGACTCGTGGCGGGGGCGCAGTTGGGTGAGCCAGACGGCGCCGTCGGTGGTGGCGCGGCAGACGGCGCCGGCCCGGCGGGCGACCAGCCGGCCCGCCTCGCCGGTGAGCTGGTCCTCCTGGTGGCCGCCGTAGAGGAAGAACCCGCGGCCCTCGATCTCGTCGGGCACGCCGGGCTGGGAGTCGGCCGCGCGGAGTTTGCGCAGCACGGTGGCGGTGGTGTCGCGGGTCCAGTCGATACGGCGCCGCTCGGCGGGGAAGCGCGGGCGGGCGCGGCCCGCGGTGTCGGGGCGGGTGTAGTCCAGCGGGCGGGGGCGGTAGCTCCCCGACTCGTAGCGCTGGACGGCGAGATGGACCGCCTCCAGGGCCGCGTCGGCGACCTCGCCCCGGTAGAGGTCGCTCTTGGCCGTGCCCGCAGGCAGGACGCACTCCGCACTCGCCCAGATGTCGCCGGCGTCGAACTCCTCGGCCGCCTGCAGCACGGTGACGCCCCAGCGGCCCGCGCCCTCCTCGATCGCCCAGTCCAGCGCGGAGGGCCCCCGGTCGCCGGGCGGCCCCGGGTGGACGACCAGGCAGACCCGGGTCGTCCACAGGGCGGCGGGGATGCGGGAGGTGAGCATCGGGGCGATGACCAGAGGGGGGTCGAAGGCGCGGACGGCCGCGAGCAGGGCGGCGTCCCCGGCGGCGAGCTGCAGCCGTACGACGTGGCCGCGGTCGCGCAGCTCGGCGTCGACGCGCTGGGTGAGGCTGTTGTCGGCGCTGGCGACGAGCAGGATCCGCATCTGTCCTCCGGTCCGGAAGCGGGCTCGGTCACCATTGGCGCACGCACCGACACTCACCGTCGCGGAGATGGCCGTTTTCGCTCATCGGGTGGCATGTGTCGGGTATACGCGCCGCGGCTGTGCGAAATGCGGCTCCTTAAGGGGGAGTTCCACGCGTGTTCGCGCCAGGATTACGGGCACGCCTCACCGGGCACGCACCGTGGGGCACACCGCTCCCGTCCCGCACACCGCCACAGGAGGCCCCTCCCCATGTCGCCCATCCCCGATCTGGACCGCCGCCGATTCCTCCAGATAGCGGGCGGCACCGCCGCCGTCGCCGCCCTCACCGGCAGCATCACCCGCGCCGCCGCCATCCCGGCGGCCGTCTCCACCGGCACCATCCAGGACGTCGAGCACATCGTCGTCCTGATGCAGGAGAACGAGTCCTTCGACCACTACTTCGGCCGGCTGAAGGGCGTGCGCGGCTTCGGCGACCCCCGCCCCGTCGTCCTGCCGTCCGGGAAGCCGGTCTGGCACCAGGAGGGCGGCGGCAAGACCGTGCTGCCGTTCCGCACCGGCTCGGGGGGCACGGTGCTGGGCGACGAGTACCTGCAGGGCCTCAACCACGACTGGGCGGGCGGCCAGTCGGCGTACAACGGCGGCACCTACGACAACTGGATCCCCGCCAAGACCGCCGCGACCATGTCCTACCTGAACCGCCAGGACATCCCCTTCCACTACGCGCTCGCCGACGCCTTCACCGTCTGCGACGCGTACTTCTGCTCCTTCATCGGCGCGACCGACCCCAACCGCTACTACCTGTGGTCCGGTTACTCGGGCAACGACGGCACCGGCGGCGGCCCCGTGCTGGGCAACGAGGAGCGCGGCTACGGCTGGAAGACCTACCCCGAGCGCCTGGAGGCGGCGGGCGTGTCGTGGAAGGTCTACCAGGACGTCGGCGACGGGCTGAACGCGGCGGGCTCCTGGGGCTGGATCAACGACGCCTTCCGCGGCAACTACGGCGACAACTCGCTGCTGTACTTCAACAGCTACCGCAACGCCCAGCCCGGCAGCCCGCTCTACGACAAGGCCCGCACCGGCACAAACGCCAAGGCCGGCGAGGACTTCTTCCACCTCCTGCGCGCCGACGTCGAGAACGGCCGACTGCCGCAGGTCTCCTACATCGTGGCCCCGGAGGCGTTCTCCGAGCACTCCAACTGGCCGCCGAACTACGGCGCCTGGTACATCGCGCAGGTCCTCGACGCGCTCACCGCCAACCCGGAGGTGTGGAGCAGGACGGCCCTGTTCATCACCTACGACGAGAACGACGGCTTCTTCGACCACGTCGTGCCGCCCTTCCCCCCGCTGTCCGAGGCGCAGGGCGCCTCCACCGCCGACGCCTCCCTGGACGTCTACACCGGCGGCGTCACGGGCTACACCAAGGCCGGGCCCTACGGTTTCGGGCCGCGGGTGCCGATGTTCGTCGTCTCCCCCTGGTCCACGGGCGGTTACGTCTGCTCGGAGACCTTCGACCACACCTCGATCATCCGCTTCATGGAGGAGCGCTTCGGGGTCCACGAGCCGAACATCTCCCCCTGGCGCCGCGCCGTCGCCGGCGACCTGACCTCGGCCTTCGACTTCACCCAGGCCGACACCGCGCCCAAGCCGCTGCCCGACACCTCCGGCTACACCCCGCCGGACCGCAACCGCCACCCCTCCTACCCGCTGACGCCGCCGGCCAGCCCGTCGATGCCCGTCCAGGAGGCGGGCTCGCGCCCGACGCGTCCGCTGCGGTACGCGCCCACGGTGGACGGCAGCCGGGTCAGGGGCGGCTTCAGCCTCACCTTCGGCGGCGGCGCCGAGGCCGGGGCCTGCTTCTACGCCACGTCCACCGGGCGCGGGCAGGCGCCGCGCACGTACACCACCGAGGCCGGGAAGACCCTCACCGGCACCTGGGCGGCGAAGAAGGCGTACGACCTCTCCGTCTGGGGCCCCAACGGCAGCACGGCGCGCTTCCGGGGCGCAAGCCTGGCCGGCGGCCCCGAGGCCACCGCGCGCCATGACGCGGCCACCGGCAACGTCGTCCTGACGCTGACCACCTCCGGCACGGCCCGCCATCTGACGGTCGCCAACGCCTACGGCGGCCAGGCCCAGACCTTCACCGTGCGCTCCGGGGAGCCCGTGGTGCACACCGTGGACCTGCGGGGCAGCGCGCGCTGGTTCGACGTCTCGGTCACCGACGAGGACGACGCCGCCTTCCTGCGGCGCTTCGCCGGCCATGTGGAGACCGGGGAGGCGGGCGTGAGCGACCCGGCGCTGCTCACGGACTGACCGCCGGCCCCTTGCCGAACTCCGGGCCCCTCGCCTGCGCCGTCCCGCGCAGGCGAGGGGCCCGGCCCTGTCGTACGTACGCACGGCCGCCGAAAGACCACCGGAGCCGGCCGCCTCCCGGACCGCACAAGCAAACCGCCGCGATCGCCGCGAAACCGGGATCTATCACCCGCATCCCGCCCCGGTGCCCCGCACCTGCGCCCGGCTCTGTCAGTGACGCCCCTTATGCTCCTGGACCATGCTCGAAGACCGCACGGCACCATCGATCTGGCCCGAGGGGTACCCGCAGGGGTACGCCGTCGTCGACGTGGAGACCACCGGCCTGGCGAAGGACGACCGGATCGTGTCCGCGGCGGTCTACCGGCTGGACGCGCGCGGCGAGGTGGAGGACCACTGGTACACGCTGGTCAATCCCGACCGTGCCCCCGGCCCGGTGTGGATCCACGGCCTGACGGCCGAGATGCTCGCCGGCGCGCCCCGCTTCCCCGAGGTCAGCGGGGAGCTGACGGAGCGCCTGCGCGGCCGGGTCCTGGTGGCGCACAACGCCGCCTTCGACTGGGGCATGATCGCCCGGGAGTACGCCCGGGCCGGCCTGGAGCCGCCGGTGCGCCAGCGGCTGTGCACGATCGCGCTGGCCAAGACGCTGCGCCTGGAGCTGCCGAGCCTGCGGCTGCAGGCGCTCGCCGCGCACTTCGGCGTCGTCCAGCAGCGTGCGCACCACGCGCTGGACGACGCCCGGGTGCTGACGGAGATCTTCCGCCCCAGCCTGCGCCGCGCCGCCGCGTCGGGCCTGCCGCTGCCCCTGCTGACCTGCCGTCCGCTCACCGAGTGGCCGACCGGGCGCGGGGCTCCGGCCGCGGAGCCGCCCCAGGCGGGCGCCCCGGACGGCGCCGCGCAGGCGGGGTCGTGGCGCAGCTGGCGCCCCGCCCGCCGGCTGCCTCCCTGCCCGTACCCCAATCCGGGCCGCTTCCAGCCCGGCGGGCAGCTGCTGCAGGGGATGCGCGTGGCCTTCTCCGGCGACACCTCCATCGACCGCGAGCTGCTGGAGGACCGGGCGGTGACCGCCGGGCTGCACGTGGCGGGCAGCGTCTCGCGGCTGACGAGCCTGCTGGTGACCAACGACCCGCAGGCGGCGACGGGCAAGGCGATGAAGGCGCGGACGTACGGCACGCCGGTGGTGGACGAGACGTCCTTCGTCCAACTGCTGCTGCACGTGGGCCCGGCGCCGGGGGTGTGACACCGGCCGCCCGGCCGTTCCCTGCAATCAGGTGAAAGCGGTACGACGCGGCGCCGGGCTTATCGTCGTACAGCCGCGGCCGTCGCAGGCTGATGCCCATGGCTAGATGTGAAGTCTGCGGAAACGACTACGGCATGTCCTTCGAGGTCCACGCGCAGGGCGAGGTGCACGTCTTCGACTGCTTCGCCTGCGCCATCCACCGGATGGCCCCGATCTGCGAGCACTGCAGCTGCCAGGTGATCGGCCAGGGCGTGGAGTCCGGCGGGCACTGGTACTGCGGCTCGCACTGCGCCCGCGCGGAGGGGGTGCAGGGGATCGTCACCCACGTGTAGCGCCCCCGCTCCCGCCGCCGGACCGCTGGTCCCCTCCCGGCGGCGGGGGCGTACCGGGCGGGAGGTACCGTCGGGGGTGTGTACCGCTTTCTCCTGACCCGGCAGTGGGTGATCCTCACCCTGGTCGCCGTCCTCCTCGTCCCGGCGATGATCCGGCTGGGGTTCTGGCAGTACCACCGGCACGAGGCCCGGGTCGCGCGCAACGAACTCGTCGCCCGCAACCTCGCCGCCCCGCCCCTGCCCGTCCAGGACCTCTCCCGCCCCGGCCGCGGGATCCCGCGCGCCGACACCTGGCGCACGGTGAGCGCCACCGGCTCCTACGACCCGGCGCACGAGGTCGTCGTCCGCCAGCGCACGGACGCCGACGGCAAGCAGGGCTACTTCGTCGTCACTCCGCTGCGGCTCGCCGCCGGCGCCGGTACGGTCCTGGTCAACCGGGGCTGGATCCCGGCCGGCGGCGACCTCACCACCTTCCCCGAGGTGCCGCCCGCGCCCACCGGCGAGCTCACCGTGACGGGCCGGCTGCGCGCCGACGAGACGACCTCCGCCAGCGGCATCAAGGAGCGGCGCGGGCTGCCCGCCCGGCAGGTCATGCTGATCGACAGCCGCGACGAGCGGGCCACCGCCGGCGCCGCGGGGCCCGTACTGGCCGGGTACGTGCAGCTCACCGCCACCGCCCCCCGACCCGCCGGCGGCCAGCCGCAGCCCGTGGCCGCGCCCGACCACGACAGCATCGGCGTGCACCTGGCCTACGCGGTGCAGTGGTGGCTCTTCGCGGCGGGCGTCCCGTTCGGCTACTGGGTGCTGGTACGGCGCGAGCGGCGTGAGCGCCTCGCGCGGGCCGCCGCCGGGGACGGCGCTGACGCGGCCCTGGCGCCGCCGGAGCCCGTCACGGCAGACTGACCCCATGGATCTTGAACTCAAGGACCGGGTCTACATCGTCACCGGCGCCACCCGCGGGCTGGGCCGCGCCACCGCCGCCCAACTGCTCGCCGAGGGCGCGAAGGTGGTCGTCTCCGGGCGGCACGCCGAGGAGGCGGCCAAGGCCGCCGGGGAGCTGGGCGAGGGGGCGGTCGGCATCGGCGCGGACAACGCCGACCCGGCGACCCCGGGCCGGCTCATCCACGCGGCCCGCGAGCACTTCGGCCGGCTCGACGGGGTGCTCATCAGCGTCGGCGGACCGCCGGCGGGCGCGGCCGAGCAGCTCACGGACGACCAGTGGGAGCGGGCCTTCGAGTCGGTCTTCCTGGGCGCGGTGCGCCTGGCACGCGCGGTCGCCGGGGAGCTGGGCGAGGGCGGCGTGATCGGCTTCGTCCTGTCCTCCTCGGTGTACGAGCCGGTGCGCGGTCTGACCATCTCCAACGCGCTGCGCCCCGGACTGGCCGGCTACGCCAAGTCGCTGGCCGGGGAGCTGGGCCCCAGGGGGGTGCGGGTGGTGGGCCTGCTGCCGGCGCGCATCGACACCGACCGGGTGCGGGAGCTGGACGCCCTGACGGGGGACGCGGACGCCTCCCGCGCGCGGCAGTCGGCGGCCATTCCGCTGGGCCGCTACGGGCGGCCGGAGGAGTTCGGCAAGACGGCCGCGTTCCTGCTCTCGCCGGCCGCCTCGTACCTCACGGGCGTCATGCTGCCGGTGGACGGCGGGGCGCTGCACTCCTTCTGAGTTCCGGGCGCGTACGGACGCCCCCGCCCCGCGCTCGCACGGGGCGGGGGCGTCCGCCCTGCCGCTACTCGCCCACTCCGGCGAGATCCCGCAACCGGCGCCCCTGGGCGGCGCGTTCGGCGGCGCGCTGCTCGTCGTAGGAGCGGCCGGCGGCGCCGCGCAGCAGCGCCTTGGTCTCCACCACCGCGTCGCGGGGGGCGGCCAGCAGGGCGGCGGCCAGGTCGGCGGTGGCGGCGTCCAACTCCTCGCGGGGGACGACGAGGTTGGCCAGTCCGGTGCGCTCGGCCTCCTCGGCCCGTACGAAGCGGCCGGTGGCGCAGACCTCCAAGGCGCGGGCGTAGCCGAGGAGTTCGACCAGCGGACTGGTGCCGGCCAGGTCGGGGACCAGGCCCAGGGAGGGCTCGCGCATGGCGAACTGCACATCGTCGGCGACCACGCGCAGATCGCAGGCGAGGGCCAGCTGGAAGCCCGCGCCGATGGCGTGGCCCTGCACGGCGGCGACGGAGACGAGGTCGTTGCGCCGCCACCAGGTGAACGCCTCCTGGTACCCGGCGATGGCGGTGTCGAGCTCGGCCTCGGGCAACTGGGCCAGCTCGTGGAAGGACGGCATCCCGGGGACGCCCTCGGGGGTGATGACCCGCAGGTCCAGGCCCGCCGAGAAGGACTTGCCCTCGGCGCGCAGCACGGCCACGCGCACGGAGCCGGGGAGCAGTCGGCCGGCCTCGGCGAGGGCGGACCAGGTGGCGCCGGTCTGGGCGTTGCGCTTGGCGGGATTGTCGAGGGTCACCGTGGCGACGGTGTCGCCGTCGCCGGAGAGGGCGACGCGGACTCCGTCCCTGTTCAGCAGCTCAGTCATATACCGAACAGTAACCACCCGGCCGGCCTCTCGGCCGACCGGGTGGCACCGCACCACTGGACGCGCGGGGCGCCCGCTTCACCCTGAAACCCCGGGGGGCCTCAGGACGAGGCGGCCTTCTTGCCCCGCGTCGCTCCGCCGCGACCCCGCAGGGTCACGCCGGACTCACTGAGCATCCGGTGCACGAATCCGTAGGAGCGGCCGGTTTCCTCGGCCAACGCCCGGATGCTCGCACCGGAGTCGTACTTCTTCTTCAGGTCTGCCGCGAGCTTCTCGCGCGCGGCGCCGGTAACCCGGCTGCCCTTCTTCAGAGTCTCGGCCACCCGTGCCTCCTCATACGGAAGTGCGCTCTGCGGTTCTCATGATCACCCCTTTATCGCCTGCTGGCCACCCATTCGGCAAGGTCCGCGTCAACTGGTTTTCCGGACGGGGGGTGGGAGGCGGGAGCGGAAGGGGTGATTTCGAGGGGCGCGGGAGCGTCCACCGGCCCGGCTGCCCGTAAAAGCGGCAGGTCAGATGACCTTCGCGGCGGGGCAGGGCGCGCCACGGCCGCCACACGCCCCCCGTCGCGAAGGCGCGCCGGGGGGATGAGGGCGTCTCACACAGATGATGGATCACCCATGGGCCGAATGATCCAGAACGAATGGATCACGCCAGGGCGACGAGGTCCGCGTAGTCCTCGCCCCACAGGTCCTCGACGCCGTCGGGGAGCAGGATGATCCGCTCGGGCTGCAGGGCCTCCACCGCGCCCTCGTCGTGGGTCACCAGGACCACGGCGCCGCTGTAGGTGTGCAGCGCGCCGAGGATCTCCTCGCGGCTGGCGGGGTCGAGGTTGTTGGTGGGCTCGTCCAGCAGCAGCACGTTGGCGGAGGAGACCACCAGGGTGGCGAGCGCGAGGCGGGTCTTCTCGCCGCCGGACAGGACGCCGGCCGGCTTGTCGACGTCGTCGCCGGAGAAGAGGAAGGAGCCGAGGATCTTGCGGACCTCGACCAGGTCCATGTCCGGGGCGGCGGAGCGCATGTTCTCCAGCACCGTGCGCTCGGGGTCGAGGGTCTCGTGCTCCTGGGCGTAGTAGCCGAGCTTGAGGCCGTGGCCGGGCTGGACGGTGCCGGTGTCGGGCTCCTCGACGCCGCCGAGGAGGCGCAGCAGCGTGGTCTTGCCGGCGCCGTTGAGGCCGAGGATGACGACCCGGGAGCCCTTGTCGATGGCCAGGTCGACGTCGGTGAAGATCTCCAGCGAGCCGTAGGACTTCGACAGGCCCTCCGCCATCAGCGGGGTCTTGCCGCAGGGGGCGGGCTCGGGGAAGCGGAGCTTGGCGACCTTGTCGGAGACGCGCACGGCGTCCAGGCCGGAGAGCAGCTTCTCGGCGCGGCGGGCCATGTTCTGCGCGGCGACGGTCTTGGTGGCCTTGGCGCGCATCTTGTCGGCCTGGGAGTTGAGGGCGGCGGCCTTCTTCTCCGCGTTCTGCCGCTCGCGGCGGCGGCGCTTCTCGTCGGCCTCGCGCTGGGCGAGGTAGAGCTTCCAGCCCATGTTGTAGACGTCGATGACGGAGCGGTTGGCGTCCAGGTAGAAGACCTTGTTGACGACCGTCTCGACCAGGTCGACGTCGTGGGAGATCACGATGAAGCCGCCGTGGTACGTCTTCAGGTAGTCGCGCAGCCAGCTGATGGAGTCGGCGTCGAGGTGGTTGGTCGGCTCGTCGAGCAGCATGATGTCGGAGTCCGAGAAGAGGATCCGGGCCAGCTCCACGCGGCGGCGCTGACCGCCGGAGAGCGTGTGCAGCGGCTGGCCGAGCACGCGGTCGGGCAGCGCGAGGCTGGCGGCGATGGTGGCGGCCTCGGCCTCGGCGGCGTAACCGCCGCGGGTGAGGAACTCCGTCTCCATGCGCTCGTAGCGCTTCATGGCCTTGTCGAGGGTGGCGCCCTTGCCGGTGGCCATCCGCTCCTCGTCCTCGCGCATCTTGCGGATCATCACGTCCAGTCCGCGGGCGGAGAGGATGCGGTCGCGGGCGAGGACGTCGAGGTCGCCGGTGCGGGGGTCCTGCGGCAGGTAGCCGACCTCGCCGCTGCGGGTGACGCTGCCGGCGGCGGGCTGGCCCTGGCCGGCGAGGACCTTCGTCAGGGTGGTCTTGCCGGCTCCGTTGCGGCCGACGAGGCCGATGCGGTCGCCCTTGGCGACGCGGAAGGAGGCGGACTCGATGAGGATGCGGGCGCCGGCGCGCAGCTCCAGGCCGGTTGCGGTGATCACGGACTTGCTCCAGGGCAGGGGGAAGGGACGTCGGACGGGGCGTGGATTCGTGCGACGTCGATCTAGTGCACGAGGAGGGAGGCCATGGACCCAGTGTATCGGGGGTACGCAAACCGGATTCCGGCACGGACGGCGGCCTCGTCGCGGGCTGGCCGCCCGGGTCCGTACGGAACGCGCGGGTGCCGGGATTCTCAGGCGCCGCCCTTGTGGACCTCGAAGGCCGCCTTGCGGACGGCCTTGGCGAGGACGGGGTCGGGGTGGGCGGCGGCGAGGGCGACGAGGACCTGGACGGTGCGGGGGTGGCCCACCTCGCGGATCTCGGCGAGGAGTTCGGGGACGGTGGACTGGACGGCGGAGTCCAGATGGCGCACCAGCAAGTGCCCGTCGCCGTGGTCGGCGACGGCCGCGGCGGTGTCGACCCACAGCCAGGTGGCCTCCGGGCGGCTGAGCACGGAGGGCGCGTCCTCGGGGTCGGCGCCCTCCTGCTCGGCGAGCCAGAGCAGGGCGTACGGGCGAAGAACCGTCTCTGCGGTCGCCTCGCGCACGGCGGTCTCGGCGGCGGTGCCGGCGACGCGCAGCGCCTCGAAGGCGAGGCCGCGCAGCAGGGCGTCGTCGCCGCGGGCGACGTCGAGCAGCTCGGCGACGGCGATGGAGGTGGGACGGGCGGCGAACCAGGCGCGGTACTCGGCGCGGGCCGGGCCCGGGGTGAGGCCGGCGCAGCCGCGGAGCATGGCGGCGGCGGGCTGCTCGATGTTGCCGCCGGCGGGGCTCTGGGCGGCGACGCAGATCTGCTCGATCTTCGTCCAGACCGCCCAGTGGCCCAAGGGGGTGAGGGTGGCCTCCTCGCGGGCCTCGTCGCGGGTGAGGGCGCCGATGGCGGCCAGGGCGGTGAGGGCCCAGTCGAGGAGGGCGGGGAGGGCGTCCTGACCGTCGGCGGAGGGGGCGCTGTCGCCGGCGGCGTCCGCGGTGGGGCCGACGGCGAGAGGGGTGCCCTCCTCGCCGTACGGGACCTCGCAGCGTTCGGTGCGGATCTCGGCGACGCGCTGCTGGAGGATGTCCAGGAGGGCGGGGACGCGGACGGCTCCGCCGGTGAGGTGGAGCAGGGCGAGGGGCTGGGGCATGGCCTCGACGACCTCGGCGACCGCTTCCGCGGAGACCGCGTCGGGGGAGACCGCGTCGGGGGCGGGGCTTCCGGCGGGGGCGCCGGCTGCGACTCCGGTGATGTCTCCGGCGGGGTCGGGGACGGGGTGGGCGAAGGACCAGGCGTCGAAGAGGGCGACCCAGCCGCGCAGGGCGGCGCCGTCGTCGCTGTTCCAGGCGCGCAGGCGCCAGCCCGGGCGGGCCTGCTCGCCGTGCAGCTCGATGAGTCCGGCGAGGCGGGCGCGGGCCCAGTCGGTGACGACTTCGGCGGGAGTGGTGCCGAGCTGCTCGGCGGCCTCCTCGGCGGCGACGCGGCTGGGCGTACCGACAGCCTCGGCCCACCGGGCGACGCGGGTCGCGCCGGCGAGGACCGTGCGGGCCTGGGCGGCGAGCACGGACGCGGGGGCGATGCCCTCCGGGGGCTTGGGGGCGGGGCGCAGCGCCCGATCGGTGACTGCCCGCCGGGCGGCGTCGGCCGCCTGTGCGGGGTGCTTGCGCACGAGTCGGAGCGGAGCGCGTCCGTGGGGGTTTCGGGCCGTCACGGGCAACAGTGTTCCTGCTGGCTGCCGGAAAGCCCAAACCGGGGGTCCCTCCGGGGGCGGGCGGCACGGGCGTCGGCTTCCGCCGGGGGCGTCGGCTTCCGCCGGGGGCTACGGCTTCCGCCGGGGGCTACGGCTTCCGCCGGGGGCGACGGCTTCCGCCGGGGGCGACGGCTTCCGTTGCGCCGGCTGACGCGTTCCGGGCTTCGCCCGGAGTCCTCAAACGCCGGACCGGCTGGGAGTAGGTCTGCTGGCGAAGTGCCCTTGCGCCGGCTGACGCGTTTCCGGCTGCGCCGGAAGTCCTCAAACGCCGGACCGGCTGGATGTGGCTCAAGCGGTGGCCGCTCGAAATTCAGCTCCCGCCGCGCCGGCTGACGCGTCCCGGGCTTCGCCCGGAGTCCTCAAACGCCGGACCGGCTGGGAGTGGCTCTGCTGGCGAAGTGCCCTTGCGCCGGCTGACGCGTTTCCGGCTTCGCCGGAAGTCCTCAAACGCCGGACGGGCTGGATGTGGACTCGCCCACGTACCAAACCGCCCGGCCACCGTCGCAACAGCGCCATCCCTGCGGCGCGGAGTGGCGCAGCCTCCTCGGCGCGGGAGCGACGTGACGCCTCGGCGCGGAGCGGCGCAGCCTCCTCGGCGCGGAGCGGTGTGACGCCTCGACCGTCGCCCTCTGACACCCCGGCGTGCGACTCAAGACGCCCGACGCTTCCACCCCAGCCCGCCCGCGTCGCGGAGCGACGCAGCACCCCCTGTCGCGGAGCGACACAGCCACCCCCACCACCCCTACCCCTGTCGCGGAGCGACACAGCCACCCCCACCACCCCTACCCGCGTCGCGGAGCGACGCAGCCCCCCGCCCGTGCCCTATCGCGGAGCGACCCACCCCCCATACCCCACCCCCTCACACCAACGGCACAACCGCCCTCCGCACCCTCTCCTCATACGCCCCCGGATCCACATTCCACAGCCCCCCATGCCGCCCCCCGGCGACCGTGTGGACCTGCACCCGATCGGGGTGGTGCGCAGCCAGGTCCTCCAGGGGCTCCCTCGGGGTCAGTGTGTCGTCCTCGCCCCGGAGCAGCAGCGTCTGCGGGGCGCCCGGGGGCGACCACACCTCCGACAGGGCCGCGGTGGTCGCCGGTGTCGACATCGCCGCCAGGTAGCGCAGGGGGGTCGGCAGGGAGCGTTCCTCTCCCAGTGCCCGCATCGCCGCGCGGGCGTCGAGGACCGGTGAGTCCAGCACCACCCCGCTGATCCGGTCGCGCAGTTCCGATGCGGCCGCCGTGCGCAGCACGCGCTCCGCGCCCGTCGACCAGCCGTACAGCACGACCCTCCGCGCGCCGTGGGACACGGCGTAGCGCACCGCCGCCTCCAGGTCGCGCCACTCCTCGTGGGCGGGGTCCGCGGGGCGGGGGGCGCCGGGGTCGCCCCGGTGCGCCGGCATCAGGACGGGCAGGCCGAACCGGTTGAGCGCCGGCAGGACGTTCAGCGCCTGCTCCCGGCCCGCGCCCGTTCCGTGCGCGGTGACCACCCAGGTGTCGCGTGTGCCGAAGACGAACCAGGCCGGTACGCCGCCCAGCTCGTCCTCGATCACCACGTCGGCCGGTTCCAGGGTGGGCGTCTCGTACACCTGCGGTGTGATCCGCAGCCGCGCGCCGGGGCGCAGGGTGCCGCGCAGGACGCCGTGCAGCCGGCGCACGACCGGGCCCTCGCCCGTCCCGTCGCTGCCCTCGACCTCGCCGATCACCGCGTGGACGCCGTCGCCCGTCAGCCCGTACACGCCGGGGAGCAGCGCCGCCGGGCCGGGGCTGAGGACGACGTGGCTGCCGTCCGCCCCCAGCAGGGTGACGGCGCCGTCCGCGAAGCCGGGCGGGGCGGCGGGGCGCAGTGTCCGCGCGGCGCCGTAGCGCCCCGCGGCGAAGACGGCGGCGCCCGCGGCCAGGGCGGCGCCGGCGAGCGCGGCGCCGCCGCGGAGCGCCCGGCGACCGGGGGCTCCCCGGCGGTGCTGACGATGCTGGTGACGCGGGTCCACAGACACGTCCTCATTGTCGGCGCCCTCGCCCGACCCGGCCAGCGCTCGGGCGCCGCCACCCGCCGCCGGCCGCCGATTCCCCCGCCCCGGACCGGCCGGGCGGCTACCGCTGCCCGTACCCCCGCAGCTGCTCCCCCACCGCCGCCACCTCGGCCGGGTCCAGCAGCGCCGGCGTCATGCCCGGCACCGAGTTCGCCGTCAGCCAGAGCCGGCAGAGCCACTCCAGCAGCGCCGTGCGCTCGTACGCCTGGTCGAGGCTCGCCCCGTACGCCATCGTGCCGTGGTTGCGCAGCAGGCAGGCCGAGCGGTCGCGCAGCGCCTCGCGCATGCCCGCCGCCAGCTCCTGCGAGCCGTAGCGGGCGTACGGGGCGACGCGGACCGGGCCGCCCAGGGCCGCGGTCATGTAGTGGATCGGCGGCAGCTCCCGCACCAGTGTGGAGACTGCCGTCGCGTGGACGGCGTGGGTGTGGACGATCGCGCGGGCCTCGGGGGCGGCGGCGTAGAGCGCGAGGTGCATGGGGAGTTCGCTGGTCGGGCGCAGGGTGCCGGCCGTGCGGCGGCCGTCCGGGGAGACGGCCGTGAGGTCGCCGGGGCCGAGGCGGTCGTACGGGATTCCGCTCGGCGTGACGAGGATCTCGTCACCCACGCGGACCGAGACGTTACCCGCTGTGCCGACGATCAGTCCCTCGTCCGCCGTGCGCCGTGCGATCTCCAGCAGTCGCGTCCAAGCCGCCTGCCGGTCCACCGAGTTGAGCTGCTCCACGCGCCGACCCTTCTTCCCGTTCTCCGCCGGAACCTTCCACGAGCACACCCGCGGGCCGTCGGCCACCCTTGATCACGTGAACCACAAGTGAAGGGACGGTGACGCACCGCGCTGTCCTTCCTGGCCTCTTTGGGCCGAAAGACCCGTGATCGGAAGGCAGAAGTCCCCTTCCGACCGTCATTCGTTCACCCACGTCATCGCCAGGACCGACCTCGTTCATCTTCCGTTCATTCGGACTGCCTACGTTCCTCAAGCCCCCAGACGTTCGAGTGGATTGTCAGGTCTCCATGGAACACCTCACCCTCATCATCGGAGTCGTGATCGTCACGGCGCTGGTGTTCGATTTCACGAACGGGTTCCACGACACGGCCAACGCCATGGCCACCACCATCTCCACCGGGGCCCTGAAGCCCAAAACCGCGGTGGCGATGTCGGCAGTACTCAACCTCGTCGGCGCCTTCCTCTCCGTGGAAGTGGCCGCGACGATCTCCAAAGGCATCATCGACGAGGGCTCGGGGATCCAGCCCGCGGTGATCTTCGCCGGCCTCGTCGGCGCGATCGTCTGGAACCTGCTGACCTGGCTGGCCGGTCTGCCGTCCAGTTCCTCGCACGCCCTCTTCGGCGGTCTGATCGGCGCCACGGTGGTCTCGGTCGGCCTGGACGGCGTGCACATGGACGCCGTGGTCATGAAGATCCTGATCCCGGCCGTCGCCGCCCCGATCGTCGCGGGCGTCGCGGCGATGCTGGCCACGCGCCTGACGTACCGGCTCGCGGAGCGCCGCGACCCGCAGGACACCGTCAAGGGCTACCGGGCCGGCCAGATCGCCTCGGGCGCCCTGGTCTCCCTGGCGCACGGCACCAACGACGCGCAGAAGACGATGGGCGTCATCACCCTGGCGCTGGTCACCGGCGGCGTCATCGCCCCGGACTCCGACCCGCCGCTGTGGGTCATCGTCTCCGCGGCCGTGGCGATCGCGCTGGGCACCTACCTCGGCGGCTGGCGCATCATCCGCACCATGGGCAAGGGCCTCACCGACATCCAGCCCCCGCAGGGCTTCGCCGCGCAGACCAGCTCCGCCGCGGTCATCCTGACCTCCTCGCACCTGGGCTACGCGCTCTCCACCACCCAGGTCTGCTCCGGCTCGATCATGGGTGCGGGCAAGGGCCGCAAGGGCGGCGTGGTGCGCTGGAGCACCGCCGGGCGGATGTTCGCCGCCTGGGGTCTGACGCTGCCCGCCGCCGGCCTGGTCGCCGGCGGTGCCGCCCTCCTCGCGGACCGCGGGGACTGGGGCGTGGTGACCGTGGCCGTGCTGGGCGCGGGCGCCTGCGCGGCGATCTGGGCGGCCTCGCGCCGCAAGCCGGTCGACCACCACAACGTCAACGACGTCGACGGGGCGGCCGAGGGCTCCCCCGCGCCGGTGATCATCCCCTCCCCCGCCGCCGCGACGCCTGCGCCGCAGGCCACGGTCTGAGACAGGCACGCACGGAACAGGCAGGAGCCTTCACATGCACATCGACTGGGCCGCACTGGGTCAGGTCTTCGGCGTCAGCGTCGGAGTGACGGTCGCCGTCGTGGGTCTCTTCACCCTCGGCATCCTCGGGACGTCGCGGCGTACGGAGCCGGCCGCCGCCGGCGCGGCGTCCACCGCCACGGCGCCCTCGGCGGGCGCGCGGACCGGCGCGTACCTCTGCTTCGCGCTCTGCGCGGCGGCGGTGGCGTACGGCATCTGGGTCATCGTCGCCGGCTGACGGCCGGCGTCCGGTACGCAGCCCTCGGGGCCCGGGCGGTGACCACCGCCCGGGCCCCGAGGTGCGTCCTACCCCCGGGCGCGCCGCCGGCCCAGGGCCAGCGCGCCGGCGCCCGCGCCGAGGAGGACGACCGCCGCGCCCGCGACGACCGGGGTGGCGGAGCCGCCGCCCGTCTCGGCCAGGTCCTCGCCGCCGGTCTGGGTGTCCACCTCGGCCGCCGGGCCGGCGGAGGGCCCCCCGTTCTCTCCGCCGGTCGGCCTGGCCGCGGGCGACTCGCAGGACGCCTCCACGACGGTGACGCTGCCGTGCACCTTCGCCACGCCCAGCTTCAGCGGGTCGACGTCGACCTCCAGCTTCAGGGCGCTGGTCGTCGCGGACCGCTCCGTGGTCGCGGTCTGCGAGAAGGTCAGCGACACCTCCCCGACGCCGGGGACGGGGAGCTTCGCCGGCGGCCCGCCCGCCGTGACGTGCCTGCTGAGGCCCAGGATCTTCACCGGGCCGGCGACGGTCGACCTCGCCTCCGGCGTCCCGCCCGCCTCGCAGCTCGCGGTGGACGTCACCGTGCCCAGCTCCAGCAGGGGGAGCTGGGGCAGGCCGGGGACGTTCAGCAGGACGTTCTCCAGCCGGGCCCGCGCGACGGCCCGCTCCTCGTCGACGCTCGCCTCGGCGCGGGCCGTCTGGGCGGTGAGCAGCGAGAGGGGCTGCCCGGCGTTGACGCCGTCGAGCGTGACGTCGAGGGAGTTCCGGTCGGAGATCCCCTCGGCGTCGGAGGGGGCGCTGACCTCGTTGAGGGAGGTGTGCAGGGGTATCTGCGCGGTCTTGCCGAGCAGGGCGATGTCCAGGTCGGCGCGCAGGACGGCGGCAGCCGCGCTGCCGGTTTCGGGGGCTGTCTCGGAGGCGGTCTCGGAGGCGGTCGCGTGGGCGGCCGGGGCGCCGAGCAGGGCGGCGGGGGCGGTCGCCAGCGCGGTGGCCGCGAGGACGCCCGCGAGGCGTCGGTGGATCGGGGCCGGCGGGCCGGCCTGGGTCGGGCTGGTCAAGGTAGGACCTCTTGAAGGGCGTGGGCCGTCAACAACACGAACATGCTTGCGCACCGAGAGTGACGACACGGGCACTCGACCCTCATTCACCCCATCGAGTGAGTTTCAACTCGCCCGCCCCATCCGGAACTTGAGCCACCACTTACTCGAACTCCCGCTCCCACCAGCGGCGTCGCGCGCCCGCTCCGACGCACGGCGCCCTTTCGTCCCGTTACGCCACCACGCGCCCGCGCAGTACGATCCGCCGCGGCGCCTCCAGGACCCGCAGGTCCGCCCGGGGATCGGCCTCGTAGACGACCAGGTCCGCGGACTCCCCCTCGGCGAGTCCGGGGCGGCCGAGCCAGGCGCGGGCGCCCCAGGTCGCGGCGGAGAGCGCGGCGACGGCGGGCAGTCCGGCCGCGGCCAGCTCCCGTACCTCCCGGCCGATGATGCCGTGCGGCAGCGAGCCGCCCGCGTCCGTGCCGGCGTAGATCGGGACGCCGGCCTCGTGGGCGGCGCGCACGGTGTCGTAGCGGCGCTCGTACAGGCGGCGCATGTGGGCTGCCCAGTGGGGGAACTTGGCCTCCCCGCCCGCCGCGAGCGCGGGGAAGGTGTCGATGTTGACCAGCGTGGGGACGATGGCCACGCCGCGTTCGGCGAAGAGCGGGATGGTCTCCTCGGTGAGGCCGGTGGCGTGCTCGACGCAGTCGATGCCCGCCTCGACGAGGTCCGCCAGGGACTCCTCGGCGAAGCAGTGGGCGGTGACGCGGGCGCCGAGGCGGTGGGCCTCGGCGATGGCCGCCTCGGCCGCCTCGCGCGGCCAGCAGGCGCCCAGGTCGCCGGTGGTGCGGTCGAGCCAGTCGCCGACGAGCTTCACCCAGCCGTCGCCGCGCCGGGCCTCGCGGGCGACGTAGGCGGGGAGGTCCTCGGGCTCGATCTCGTGGGCGTAGTTGCGGATGTAGCGGCGGGTGCGGGCGATGTGCCGCCCGGCCCGGATGATCCGCGGCAGGTCCTCGCGTTCGTCGATCCACCGGGTGTCGGCGGCCGATCCGGCGTCGCGGACGAGCAGCGTGCCGGCGTCGCGGTCGGTGAGGGCCTGCTTCTCGCTGGTGTCCGCGTCGACGGCGCCGTGGGCGTCGAGCCCGACGTGGCAGTGCGCGTCGACGAGCCCGGGCAGCGCCCACCCCTCCACCACGGTGATGTCACGGGCGGTGGCCGGGCGTTCGAAGGAGACCCGGCCGCCGACGACCCACAGCTCGTCGCGGACCTCCTGGGGGCCGGTGAGGATCCGGCCCCTGATGTGCAGCACAGCGCGTTCGGTCATGGGCGCAGCGTAGAACGCGCCGGGCGCGCGCCGGCATCGAGCCGACACCGGGCCGGGAGGCCGCGGCACGGCGCCGGCGGACCCCGGCGGACCCCGGTGGACACAGAAAAGCACAGCCCGTAATCCAGGCGACAATTCACGCGCATATCCGGTGGCTCACCTGCCCCCAAACCCCATGCCCAAACATTAAGGTTCCGTCAACCGCCAAGAGAATGTGAGCCACCCCACAACACGTCCGATTCCTCCGGTAATTACCGGACAGAACGCCGCAACCGCCGGGCCTTCCGATAACACGGATCAGCGCGGCACGTAACCCCCGGAGGGCGTGCGATCCCGATTTCTTGTCGGTAAATTCACCCGTCATGACTGCCGTACAAGCAGACCTGTTCCAACCCGTCGGCCGTTCACCGGAATTCGCGTCACCGGAATTCACGCCGGGATCGCCGGACGAGCCGCCGCTCGACCGGCCCGGGGTCGGGGACGGGCCGGC
Organism: Streptomyces polyrhachis; assembly: GCF_042663125.1. Taxonomy (NCBI): domain Bacteria; kingdom Bacillati; phylum Actinomycetota; class Actinomycetes; order Kitasatosporales; family Streptomycetaceae; genus Streptomyces; species Streptomyces polyrhachis. The sequence goes on from NZ_JBHSZO010000024.1 coordinate 23,437, forward strand.
GCTGTGGCGCCTGGCCCGCGACTCGGGGGCGCTGGACCTCAACTCCTCCTACAGCTACCTGCTCTGGTGCCGCGACTTCGCCGCCACCTCGCTGGTGGCCCGCGGCCCGCAGGGCTCCCCCGTCGCCTTCGCCACCGGCTACGTCCGCCCCGAGGCGCCGGACACGCTCCTGGTCTGGCAGGTCGCCGTGGACGGCGCGTACCGCGGCCGCGGGCTGGCGGGGCGGCTGCTGGACGAGCTGGGCGCCCGGGTGGGCGCCAGCCACGGCGTCCGGCGGCTGGAGACGACGATCACCCCGGGCAACACCGCCTCCGAACGGCTCTTCACGGCGTACGCCCGCCGCCGCGGCGCGCCGCTCAGCCGCGAGGTGCTCTTCGCCGGGGAGCACTTCCCCGACGGCCACGACCCCGAAGTCCTCTTCCGTATCGGCCCCTTCACCACCGACGGAGAAACGCTGTGACCCTCACCCCGCCCGCCCTGAGCGTCTTCGAGACCCTGGAGTCGGAGGTGCGCAGCTACAGCCGCGGCTGGCCGGCGGTCTTCGACCAGGCCCGGGGCAGCCGCCTGTACGACGAGGACGGCCACGACTACCTGGACTTCTTCGCCGGAGCCGGGGCGCTGAACTACGGGCACAACAACCCGGTGCTGAAGCGCGCCCTGCTGGACTACCTGGAGCGCGACGGCATCACGCACGCGCTGGATATGGGGACGCGGGCGAAACGGGCATTCTTGGAGACGTTCCGGAATGTCGTGCTGCGACCGCGCGATCTGCCGTACAAGGTGATGTTCCCCGGCCCCACGGGGACGAATGCGGTGGAGTCGGCGCTGAAGCTGGCCCGGAAGATCAAGGGCCGTGAATCGATCGTCTCGTTCACCAACGCTTTCCACGGAATGTCGCTGGGCTCGCTGGCGGTCACGGGAAACGCCTTCAAGCGGGCGGGGGCGGGAATTCCGCTTGTCCACGGCACTCCGATGCCGTTCGACGACTACCTGGACGGGCAGGTGCCCGACTTCCTGTGGTTCGAGCGGCTGCTGCAGGACTCGGGCTCGGGGCTCAACCACCCGGCCGCGGTGATCGTGGAGACGGTGCAGGGCGAGGGCGGCATCAACGTCGCGCGCACCGAGTGGCTGCGGGGGCTGGCGGAGGTGTGCGCCCGGCACGACATGCTGCTGATCGTCGACGACATCCAGATGGGCTGCGGGCGCACGGGGCCGTTCTTCTCGTTCGAGGAGGCGGGCATCGTCCCCGACATCGTGACGCTGTCGAAGTCGATCAGCGGCTACGGGCTGCCGATGGCGCTGACGCTCTTCAAGCCGGAGCTGGACGTCTGGGAGCCCGGTGAGCACAACGGCACCTTCCGGGGCAACAACCCGGCGTTCGTGACGGCGACGGCCGCGCTGGACACGTACTGGACGGACGGCGGGATGGAGAAGCAGACGCTCAGGCGCGGCGAGCAGGTGGAGTCGGCGCTGGTGGCGCTCTGCGCGGAGGCGGCCGCCGAGGGTGCCGTGTACCGGGGCCGGGGGCTGGCGTGGGGGATCGGGTTCCCCGACCCGCGGCGGGCGGCGGCGGTCTGCCGGCGCGCCTTCGACCTGGGGCTGATCCTTGAGACGTCGGGTCCGCGCAGCGAGGTCGTGAAGCTGCTGCCGGCGTTGACGATCACGCCGGAGGAGCTGGAGGAGGGCCTGCGCACGCTGGCGCGGGCGGTGCGGGAGACGGCGTGAGCGAGCGGTACGGCACGGCGCGACGGACAGCTGAGGAAAGGCTCGACACCCCATGATCATCAGGTCGTTCAAGGACATCGAGGGCACGGACCGGCACGTCAGGTCGGCCTCGGGGACCTGGGAGAGCAAGCGCATCGTCCTGGCGAAGGAGCGGGTGGGCTTCTCCCTCCACGAGACCGTCCTGTACGCCGGCACGGAGACGCGCATGTGGTACGCGAACCACGTCGAGGCCGTGGTCTGCACGGAGGGTGAGGCCGAGCTCACCGACGAGGAGACGGGCGAGACGCACTGGATCTCGCCGGGCGTGATGTACCTCCTCGACGGGCACGAGCGCCACACGCTGCGCCCGAAGACCGACTTCCGCTGCCTGTGCGTCTTCAACCCGCCGGTGACGGGCCTCGAGGACCACGACGCCGACGGCACCTATCCGCTGCTGACCGAGGACTGACCGAGGAGCATGAGCGAGATGACGACGACGACCGTACGGACCGACCTCTACCCGACCCGCGGGACCGGCGAGGTGCGCACCCGGCGCCAGGACCCGGTGGTCTGGTCGGCCCCCGACGCGCCGGGCCCGATCACGCCGTGGGAGCTGGAGGCGTACGACCGCAACGGCTTCATGGCGATGGAGCAGCTGATCACGCCGGAGGAAGTGGACGTCTACCGGGCGGAGTTGGACCGCCTGACGGCCGACCCGGCCGTGCGGGCGGACGAGCGCTCGATCGTCGAGCCGCGCTCGCAGGCAGTGCGCTCGGTCTTCGAGGTGCACCGCCTCAGCGAGGTGTTCGCCGGGCTCGTACGCGATCCGCGGCTGGCGGACCGCGCGCGCCAGATCCTGGGCTCGGACGTGTACGTCCACCAGTCGCGGATCAACGTGAAGCCGGGCTTCGGCGCCTCGGGCTTCTACTGGCACTCGGACTTCGAGACGTGGCACGCGGAGGACGGGATGCCGCGGATGCGGGCGGTCTCGGTGTCGATCGCGCTGACGGAGAACTACGAGACGAACGGCGGCCTGATGATCATGCCGGGTTCGCACCGCACGTTCCTGGGCTGCGCGGGGGCGACCCCGCGGGACAACTACAAGCGCTCCCTGCAGATGCAGGACGCGGGCACGCCGTCCGACGCGGCGCTGACCTCGTTGGCGGACGCGCACGGCATCAAGCTCTTCACGGGGGCGGCGGGCGCGGCGACGTGGTTCGACTGCAACTGCATGCACGGCTCGGGCGACAACATCACGCCGTACGCGCGCAGCAACGTGTTCATCGTGTTCAACAGCGTCGAGAACGCGGCACAGGAGCCGTACGCGGCGCCGATCCGCCGCCCGGAGTTCATCGGGGCCCGGGACTTCACGCCGGTGGGGTGACGCGCGGGAGCGCGCGTCCGCGGCCGAAGCCGGGTACGGGCGCGCGCTCCCTGCCCGGCTACCGTGCTCCCATGTCCACCCGCACCGCCCAGCCCGGCGTCCTCCTGACCGACCACCGCATCGAGGTCCCCCTGGACCACGACGCCCCCGGCGCCGAGCGCCTCACCCTCTTCGTCCGGGAGGCGGTGGCGCCCGACCGCGAGAGCGACGAGCTTCCCTATCTCCTCTACCTCCAGGGGGGTCCCGGCTCCCCCGGCCCCCGCCCGCAGGGCGCCGACGGCTGGCTGAAGCGCGCTCTTCGCGACTACCGCGTCCTGCTCCTGGACCAGCGGGGCACCGGCCGCTCCACCCCCGTCAACCGCCAGACCCTCCCCCGGCGCGGCACCCCCCAGGAGCAGGCCGCCTACCTCGCGCACTTCCGCGCCGACTCCATCGTGCGCGACGCGGAGTCCGTCCGCCGCACGCTCCTGGGCCCCAGCGGGAACTGGTCGCTGCTCGGCCAGAGCTTCGGCGGCTTCTGCACGCTGACCTACCTCAGCCAGGCGCCCCAGCATCTGCGCGAGTGCTTCGTCACCGGCGGGCTGCCCGGTCTGCGCGCCACGGCCGAGGACGTCTACCGCGCCGCGTACCCCCGGGTGCGGGCCAAGAACGAGCGCCACTACGCCCGTTACCCGCAGGACGCGGCGGTGGCGCGGCGGATCGCGGAGCACCTCGTGAAGGAGGACGTCGCCCTCCCCGACGGCCGGCGCCTCACCGTGGAGGGCTTCCAGTCCCTCGGGCTGCTGCTGGGCTCGGGCAGCGGCAGCCACCAGCTGCACTGGCTGCTGGAGGACCCGTGGGTGCCGGGCGCGGACGGCGAGGAACTGGCGGACGCCTTCCTCGCGGCGGTCCAGGAGCGCCTCTCCTTCGCCGCCAACCCCCTCTACGCGGCGCTGCACGAGGCCATCTACGCCCAGCGCTCCGTCGGCGGCGAGCCGACCGCGTGGGCGGCCCAGCGGGTACGGGCCGAGTTCCCGGAGTTCGACCCGGCGGCCGAACGGCTGCTGTTCACCGGGGAGATGATCTACCCCTGGATGTTCGACACCGACCCCGTACTGAAGCCGCTGCGCCAGGCCGCGTACCTGCTGGCGGAGCGCACCGACTGGCCGGACCTGTACGACCCGCAGCGTCTGGCGGCCAACCGGGTGCCGGTGTACGCGGCGGTCTACCACGACGACATGTACGTGGACCGCGACGACTCCCTGGCGACGGCGGAGGCGGTCGGCGGCGTACGGACGTGGATCACCAACGAGTGGGAGCACGACGGCCTGCGCGTCAGCGGCGGCGAGGTGCTGGACCGGCTGATCAGGATGAGCCGGGAAGGGCTCTGAAACCGTCTGCGGGGGGAGCCGGCGCGCCGGCTCCCCCCGCAGGCCCCCTTGACCCGGTGGCGGCCTTTACGCGGTGGCGGCCGGCCGCGTCAGGAGCGGCAGCACCGCCGGGACGCCCGCGGTGGTCTGCTTGACCGCGGCCGCGAGCGTCTCGCCCTGCATGTCGACGATGCCGGCGGCCAGACCGCCGCCCAGCGCCACCGCGCCGGCGGGGCTGGTCAGGAGCGTCTCGGCGTCGGTGGGCGTGGTCAGAAAGCCGTCGTCGGCCGGGGCGGCGCAGGCGGTGGAGGCCGCGGTCAGGGTCAGGCCGGTGGCGAGCACACCGAGGGCCGCGATCGTACGGAGCTTGTTCATCAGGTCTTCCTGTCTCTGGAGCCGGTTGCGGGTTGTCGGTCGGGGCGGGCGGGCGGCGGCTACGCGCCCAGGCGCTCCGCGGCCATGCGGGTGCCCAGCACGCGCGCGCGGATCTTGGCGAAGGCGGTGTCGCGCGGGGTGGACTTGTCGTCGGCGAAGGGGGCGAAGCCGCAGTCGTCGCAGGTGCCGAGCTGGCCGAGCGGGATGAACTCGGCGGCCTCCAGCACCCGGTCGCGTACCTCCTCGGGCGTCTCCACCCGGGAGGTGATGGGGTCGGTCACGCCGACGAAGACCCGCTGGTTGGGCTTGATGTGCTCGCGGACCAGGGCCAGTACGGAGCGGCGGTCGCGCTCGCTGGCCATCTGGAGGTAGAAGTTCCCGGCGTGCAGGTCGAAGAACCTCGGCAGGAAGCGCGCGTAGTCCACGTCCGCGCTGTGGGTGGAGTCCTGGTCGCCGCCGGGGCAGGTGTGGACGCCGATGCGCTGGCGCTCCTCGGGGGTGAAGCGGTCCAGCACCTCGTTGTTCAGGGAGACGAACTCGCGCAGCATCCCGCCGTCGGGATCGAGCTTGAGGGAGACGCGGCCCTCGGTGAAGTCCATCTGCACCTTGTGGGCGCCGGCGTCGAGGCTGCCGCGTACGTCGGCCTCCGCCTCGTTGACGAGGTCCTCGTGGAACTGCGCCCGGGAGTAGCCGCGGATCCCCAGCGGCGGGTAGAACATGCTCAGCATCGACGGCGCGATCACCGCCTGCTTCACCGGCAGTTCGGCCTTCGACCTGATCGTCTTGAGGACGGCCCTGGTCTCCCGCAGGTAGTCGGCGCCGTGCGCCTGGTAGCGGAAGTCCCCCTCGGTCAGCAGCGGCAGCTGGCGGGTGTGGCCGTCGGCGAACGGCACGACCTGGCCGCCCGGGTTGAGCCGCAGTCCCGCGACCGGGTAGGTGGCGAAGCTGGGCTTGGACTGCTCGCCGTCGGTGATGACGGGCGAGCCGGTCTCGATGAACCGCTCGATGGTGTCGCGCAGTGCCTGCTCGCGGTGCTGGTCGAGTTCGCGCCGGGTGATCCGGCCCGCGGCGAAGTCCCGGTTGGCCTGGATCAGGTGCGCCGGGCGGGGGATGCTGCCGATCGGCTCGGTCGGCACGACGACCTTCTCCGCCGGCTTCTTCGGCCGCCGGCCGTCCGCCGCCGCCTCGGCGGCCGCTCCCAGGCCGCCCATCGCGACCGCTCCGGTCGCCACGGCGGCGTAGCCCGCCGACTTCAGGAAGTGGCGCCGCCCGCTGTCGACCTCTGCCGGCCCGGTGGTCTGCTCGTCCGGCTTGCCCATGGTGTGCTCCTTCGACGGGATCTCCGGATACCCCCCGTCAATCGGGGGCCCACCGTCGTAACCAGGGGGCACTCGAACGGGTCACGAACCCCCGGTCGCATTCCGTCGATCGGCGCACAGTAGTACGACAAGACGCCCAGCCCCCGAGCACCGCCCCCGCGCCCAGCCCCCGAGCACCGCCCCCACCCGCAGGTTCCACCGCCCGCCGCGCCCCACCAGCTCCGTGGCCGCCAGCGGGGCGACGTCCAGCCGCCAGAAGGCGGCCGGCGGCAGCCCGAGCGCCCGTACCAGCGCGGCCCGGACCAGCGCCGGGTCCGCGACGGCCACCGTCCGCCCCTGCGGTACGGATCCCAGCCACTCCCCCGTCCGCGCCAGCAGCGCCGCCAGCGACTCCCCGCCGTGCGGCGCCGCTTCGGGGTCGGTCAGCCACGCCTCCACCTCGCGGGGCCGCTCGGCCGCCACCTCGGCCAGCGGGCGCCCGCGCCACGCGCCCGCGTCCCAGTCCGCCAGCTCCGCGCGCCCCTCGGCCCGCAGCCGCAGCGCCCCCGCGGTCTCGCGGCAGTGCGCGGCCGGGGCCGTCCAGGCCCGGTCCGCGCGCGGCGTCCCCGCCGCCCGCGCCCGCTCGGCCGCCCGGCGGCCCGTGGCGTCCAGGGGGCCGTCCGCGCCGAACACCGCCGCCCGCAGTCCGCCGCTCACCGCCGGGGCCACCAGCGTCAGTCGTGCCGTCACGGGCGTGCACGCTACCTCTTCGCGCGCCGCGCACCGCCCGTGGTCGCGCGCATCGTGAGTCGTATCACCCCACCCTCAACAGCCGTCCCGTTACGCCCCTTTCGCCACGGATGTCGGGCAGGCGCCCTGTTCGACGCGGGCTTGGCGCGGGTATGGTCAGCGCGTCATCGCATACGACGGCGCAGGAAGTCCGGTGCAACTCCGGCACGGCCGCGCCACTGTGAGTCCGGGGACCTCCCCCGGCGAGTCAGACCCGCACCGTCGTCAACGCACCACCGAATGGGACGCGTGATCCCAGGGAGGTCTTTCCCCATGGCCCAGTCTGCCGCCGTGCCCGGCTCCGTTTCCGCCGAGGTCCCGGCCATCGCTCCGGTTCCGCTCAGGGCGCTCGCCCCCTGGGCGCTGTTCACCGTCGTGTTCTCGTCGGTGGCGTTCTTCTTCATCGGCGCCGAGCAGAGTGCTCAGCTGCACGAGTTCCTGCACGACGGCCGGCATCTGCTCGGCTTCCCCTGCCACTGACCCGACAGGGGACCCCCTTTCATGAACTCCGTATCCGTACGGGGCCTGTTGGTGCGCGGCATGCTCGCGGGTCTGCTCGCGGGCTGCCTCGCCCTGCTCGTCGCGTACTTCCTGGGCGAACCGCATCTCGACGCGGCCATCGCGTACGAGGAGGGCGGCGCCGAAGCCCCCGGTCACAGCCACGGCAGCGGCGGCCATGACGGTGCCGCCGCGCACTCCCACGACCACGCGGAGGAACCGCTGGTCAGCCGCACCGTCCAGGCCACCGCCGGGCTGGCCGCCGGCATCGTCGTCTTCGGTGTCTGCGCGGGCGGCATCGCCTCCCTCGCCGTCGCCTACGCGCTGGGCCGGGTGGGTCGCTTCGGCCCGCGCGCGACCAGTCTGCTGGTCGCCGGCGGGGCGCTGCTGGCGGTGTACGTCGTGCCGTTCCTCAAGTACCCGGCGAATCCGCCGGGGGTGGGCGATCCGGCGACCATCGACCGGCGTACCCAGCTGTACTTCCTGCTCCTGGCGCTCGGCGTGCTGCTGGCGCTGCTCGCCGTCGTCGCCGGCCGGCGGCTCGCGCCACGGCTGGGCAGCTGGAACGCCACGCTGGCGGCGGGAGGCGCCTTCGTCGCGGCGATCGGCCTGGCGTACGCCCTGATGCCGTCGCTGAACGAGGTCCCGGCCGACTTCCCGGCCCAACTCCTGTGGCAGTTCCGCCTGTCGGCGCTGGCGGTGCACGTGACGCTGTGGGCGTCCTTCGGGGTGGTGTTCGGTCTGCTGGCCGAGCGGCAGCTTCTTCCGGGGTCCGCACCGGCGCGCTCGGTCGCCGCCGTCAGCTGACCGCCCCCGCCCTCCGCCTCTAAGGACCCCTGTGCCCTCCACCGGCCCCGCGTCCACCGCGTTCACCTGCGGTGTCGTGCTCGGCTTCGCGGCCGATCTCGCCGCCGGCGACCCCCGGCGCGGTCATCCGGTGGCGGCCTTCGGGCGGTTGGCCGGGGCGCTGGAGCGGCGGCTCTGGCGCGACCACCGGGGGTGGGGCGCGGCGCACGCGGTGGTCTGCACGGGGGCGGCGGTCCTCACCGCCGCCGCGCTCCAGCGCCTCACCCGGCAGCACCCGGGGCTGCGGGCCGCGTTGGCGCTCGGCGCCACCTGGTCCGTCCTGGGCGGCACCTCGCTCGTACGGGAGGCGGAGGCGGTCGGCGCCGCGCTGCGGGCCGGTGATCTGGCCGGGGCGCGGCGGCGGCTGCCGCATCTGTGCGGTCGCGATCCGCAGGCGCTGGACGGCCCCGGCCTCGCGCGGGCGGTGGTGGAGTCGGTGGCGGAGAACACCTCCGACGCCGTCGTCGGCGCGCTGGTGTGGGGGGCGCTGGGCGGGGTGCCGGGGCTGGTGGGCTTCCGCGCGGTCAACACCCTGGACGCCATGGTGGGCCACCGCTCGCCGCGCTACCGGCGCTTCGGCTGGGCCGCCGCCCGGCTGGACGACGTGGCGGGCTGGCCCGGATCGCGGCTGACCGCCGCGCTGGCGGTGGCCGCCGGGCCCGATCCGGCGGGCGCCTGGCAGGCGTGGCGGCGCGACGGCCACCGGCATCCGAGCCCCAACGCGGGCCCGGTGGAGGCGGCCTTCGCCGGAGCGCTGGGCGTCCGGCTGGGGGGTCGACTCTCCTACGGGGGATGGGTGGAGCGCCGCCCGGAGCTGAACCCCATGGCGCGGGCGGTCGTCCCGGCGGACATCGCGCGGGCCGCGCGGCTCTCGCGCACGGTGGGCGCGCTGGCGCTGGCGGCGACGGTGTCCGTACGGCTGCTGGCCGCGCATACCCGAGGCGGGCAGCACCCGAAGAACAGGCAGCACACGAAGAACACGAAGAAGGGGAAGCGACCATGACCGGCGGACTGCTCATAGCCGGCACCACCTCCGACGCGGGCAAGAGCGTCGTCACCGCGGGGGTCTGCCGCTGGCTGGCCCGCAAGGGGGTGAAGGTCGCCCCGTTCAAGGCCCAGAACATGTCGCTCAACTCCTTCGTCACCCGCGAGGGCGCCGAGATCGGCCGCGCACAGGCCATGCAGGCCGCGGCGGCCCGGGTGGAGCCGAGCGCGCTGATGAACCCGGTGCTGCTGAAGCCCGGTTCGGACCGCTCCAGCCAGGTCGTCCTGATGGGCAGGGCGGTCGGTGAGCTGTCGGCGCGCGGCTACCACGCGGGACGCCAGGAGACGCTGCTCGGCACCGTGCTGGACTGCCTGGCCGAGCTGCGGCGCACCCACGACGCGGTCATCTGCGAGGGCGCCGGCTCCCCGGCGGAGATCAACCTGCGCCGCTCGGACCTCGTCAACATGGGGCTCGCGCGCGCGGCCCGGCTGCCCGTGGTGGTGGTCGGGGACATCGACCGGGGCGGCGTCTTCGCCTCCTTCTTCGGTACGACGGCGCTGCTCGCGCCCGAGGACCAGGAGCTGGTGGCGGGGTACCTGGTGAACAAGTTCCGGGGTGATGTGACGCTGCTGGAGCCGGGGTTGGAGATGCTGTACGGGCTGACCGGGCGGCGCACCTTCGGCGTGCTGCCCTTCCGGCACGGGCTCGGCATCGACGAGGAGGACGGGCTGCGGCTCTCCCTGCGCGGGGCTGTGCGCGAGAGCACGGTGGCTGCTCCGTATGGGACGGACGTGCTGCGGGTGGCGGTCGTCGCCGTGCCGCTGATGTCCAACTTCACCGACGTCGACGCGCTCGCCGCCGAACCGGGCGTCGTGGTGCGCTTCGTGGACCGTCCGGAGGAGCTGGCCGACGCGGACCTGGTGGTCCTCCCCGGCACGCGCGGCACCGTACGGGCGCTGGCCTGGCTGCGGGAGCGCGGGCTGGCGGACGCTCTCGTGCGGCGGGCGGCCGAGGGGCGGCCGGTGCTGGGGATCTGCGGCGGCTACCAGATGCTCGCGACGCGGATTGTCGACGAGGTGGAGTCGCGCGCCGGCGAGGTGGCGGGGCTGGGTCTGCTGCCGGTGCGGATCGCCTTCGCCGCCGAGAAGACCCTTGCGCGGCCGAGTGGCCGGGCCCTGGGCGAGCAGGTCGAGGGGTACGAGATCCATCACGGCGTCGCCACCGTCGAGGGGGGTGAGCCGTTCCTCTTCGATGACCAGCAGCACAGCCTGGACGGCTGCCGCCTGGGCCCCCTCTGGGGCACCCACTGGCACGGCTCACTGGAGTCCGACGCCTTCCGCCGCGCCTTCCTGCGCCAGGTCGCGGCGGACGCGGGGCGTGCCTTCGTACCGGCGCCCGACACCTCCTTCGCGGCGCTGCGGGAGGAGCAGCTCGACCTGCTGGGCGACCTGATCGAGCAACACGCGGACACCGGCGCCCTGTTGCGGCTGATCGAGGACGGCGCCCCGGCCGGGCTGCCCTTCGTACCGCCGGGAGCGCCGTGAACACCCACCCCGAACCGACCACCCCCACCGGGAGTCCGATGAGCACCGTCCTGCTCCTCTCCACCGCCGACACCGACCTCCTCGCGGCCCGTGCCTCAGGCGCCCCGTACCGCATCGCCAATCCCGTACGGGTCGACGTCGCCGCCGAGTTGCCGGCGCTCCTCGCCGGCGCGGACCTGGTGGTCGTACGGCTGCTCGGCGGCAAGCGGGCCTGGGAGGACGGGCTGGCGGCGATCCGCGCGAGCGGCGTCCCGGCGGTGCTGCTGGGCGGGGAGTCCGTGCCGGACGCGGAGCTGATGGCGGAGTCGACCGTCCCGGCCGGGGTGGTGGCGCAGGCGCTGGCGTACCTGGTGGAGGGCGGGCCGGGGAACCTGGTGGAGCTGACGCGCTTCCTGTCCGACACGGTGCTGCTGACCGGGCACGGCTTCGCCGAGCCGCAGCGGATGCCGCAGTACGGGGTACGCGGGGCCCGTACCCGCGACGAGGCGCGGCCGACGGTCGGGGTGCTCTTCTACCGGGCGCACCAGCTCGCCGGGAACACCGCGTTCGTCGACACGCTGTGCGAGGCGGTCGAGGCGGCGGGGGCCAACGCGCTGCCGGTGTACTGCGCCTCCCTGCGCGGCGCGGACGAGGGGCTGTACGAACTCCTGGGCCGGGCGGACGTGTTGGTCACGACGGTGCTGGCCTCCGGCGGCACGGTCGCGGCGGACGCCTCCGCCGGCGGCGACGAGGAGGCGTGGGACATCGGCGCGCTGGCGGCGCTGGACGTACCCGTGCTGCAGGGCCTGTGCCTGACCTCCTCGCGCGCCGACTGGGCCGCCTCAGATGCCGCGCTGTCGCCGATGGACGCGGCGATGCAGGTGGCGATCCCGGAGTTCGACGGGCGGCTGGTCACCGTGCCGTTCTCCTTCAAGGAGGAGGGCCCCGACGGGGTGCCGGTGTACGTGGCGGACGCCGAGCGGGCGCGGCGCGTCGCGGGGATCGCGGTGCGCCACGCCCGCCTCGCGCACAAGCCGAACGCCGACAAGCGGATCGGGCTGGTCTTCACCGCCTATCCGACCAAGCACTCGCGGGTGGGCAACGCGGTGGGCCTGGACACGCCCGCCTCCGCGATCCGGGTCCTGGAGGCGCTGCGCGCGGCCGGCTACCGGGTGGACCAACCCCCGTCCGACGGCGACGAGTTGATCCACCGGCTGATCGCGGCCGGCGGGCACGACGTGGAGTGGCTGACCGAGGAGCAGCTCGCCGCCGCGCCGGCGCGGGTGCCGCTGAAGGACTACGAGGCGTGGTTCGCCACACTGGACCCGGCGCTGCGGGAGGCGATGACGGAGCACTGGGGGGAGCCGCCCGGCTCGCTCTACGTGGACGGCGACGACATCGTGCTGGCCTCGCTGCGGTTCGGGAACATCGTGGTGATGATCCAGCCGCCGCGCGGCTTCGGCGAGAACCCGATCGCCATCTACCACGACCCCGACATGCCGCCCTCGCACCACTACCTGGCCGCCTACCGCTGGCTGGACCGTACCTTCGGCGCGGACGCCGTGGTCCACATGGGCAAGCACGGCACGCTGGAGTGGCTGCCGGGCAAGGGGCTCGGCCTGTCGGGGGGCTGCGCGCCGGACGCGGTGCTGGGGGAGCTGCCGCTGATCTACCCCTTCATCGTCAACGACCCCGGCGAGGGCACCCAGGCCAAGCGGCGCGGGCACGCCACGGTCGTCGACCACCTCGTACCGCCGATGGCACGGGCCGACTCCTACGGCGACCTGGCCAAGCTGGAGCAACTCCTCGACGAGTACGCCCTGGTGAGCGACCTCGACCCGGCAAAGGCGCCGGCGGTGCGCTCGCAGATCTGGACGCTGGTGCGGGCCGCGGAGCTGCACCACGACCTGCACGTGGACGACCAGCCGGGCGAGGACGAGTTCGACGCGTTCGTCATGCACGTCGACGGCTGGCTCTGCGAGATCAAGGACGTGCAGATCCGCGACGGGCTGCACATCCTGGGCGCCGGTCCGGAGGGTGCGGCGCGGGTCAACCTGGCGCTGGCGGTGCTGCGTTCGGCGCAGATCTGGGGCGGGGTGGGCGGCGCGCTGCCGGGGCTGCGGGCGGCGCTGGCGGCCCATACGGGGCTGGTCGAGGCGGAGTTGCTGGCGGAACCGGGCGCGCGCGTCGACGTACCGAAGGAGCTGACGGCGCTGGCGGAGGGCCCCGCCCGGACCGCCTCCGACGCGGTGGACCTGCTGGAGCAGGTGGCGCGGCGGCTGGCCGAGGCGCTGGAGGCGCGGGACTGGGACCCGGCCGCGGTACGGCCGGTGGTGGCGGAGGTGCTGGGCGTCGAACTCCCGGACGCGGTCCGCGTGTTGGAGTTCGCCTGCACGGAGGTCGTGCCGCGCCTGGCCCGTACCACCGACGAGATCACGCACATCCTGCACGCCCTGGACGGCGGCTACGTCCCCGCCGGGCCCTCCGGCTCACCCACGCGCGGACTGGTCAACGTCCTGCCGACGGGCCGCAACTTCTACTCCGTGGACCCCAAGGCGATCCCCTCGCGGCTCTCCTGGGACGTGGGCAGCGCGCTCGCGGACTCCCTCCTCCAGCGCCATCTGGCCGACAACGGCGCCTATCCGCGCTCGGTGGGGCTGACCGTCTGGGGCACCTCGTGCATGCGCACGCAGGGCGACGACATCGCGGAGATCCTGGCGCTGCTGGGCTGCCGCCCGGTCTGGGACGACGCCTCGCGGCGGGTGACGGGCTTCGAGGTCGTGGACGCGGGCGAGTTGGGACGGCCGCGCATCGACGTCACCGTCCGCATCTCCGGCTTCTTCCGCGACGCCTTCCCGCACGTGGTGGCGCTGATCGACGACGCGGTGCGCACGGTCGCCGAGCTGGACGAGCCGGCCGAGGTCAACTACGTCCGCGCCCACGCCGACGAGGACACCGCCGTCCACGGCGACCGGCGGCGCGCGACGGCCCGTATCTTCGGCTCGAAGCCGGGCGCGTACGGGGCCGGGCTGCTGCCCCTGATCGACGCCCGCAACTGGCGCTCGGACGCGGACCTGGCCGAGGTCTACGCGGTCTGGGGCGGCTACGCCTACGGGCGCGGACTCGACGGGCGCCCGGCCCGGGGGGACATGGAGACGGCGTTCCGGCGCATCCAGGTGGCGGCGAAGAACGTCGACACGCGCGAGCACGACCTCATGGACGCCGACGACTACTTCCAGTACCACGGCGGGATGGTCGCGATGGTGCGCCATCTGACGGGGTCCAACCCCGAGGCGTACGTGGGGGATTCGGCTGTCCCCGACCAGGTGAAGACCCGCACGCTGGGCGAGGAGACGCACCGGGTCTTCCGGGCGCGGGTGGTCAATCCGCGCTGGATGAGCGCGATGAGAAGGCATGGCTACAAGGGTGCTTTCGAGATGGCCGCGACGGTCGACTACCTCTTCGGCTACGACGCCACGGCCGGCGTGGTGGACGACTGGATGTACGAGAAGCTCGCCGCCGCGTACGTCTTCGACGCCGAGAACCAGGACTTCATGAAGCGCTCCAACCCCTGGGCCCTGCGCGGCATCAGCGAACGCCTGCTGGAGGCGGCGGACCGGGGGCTGTGGGCCCGGCCGGACCCGTCGACCCTGGAGCGGCTCCGCGCGCTCTACCTCGAACTCGAAGGCGATCTGGAGGGCGGCGAATGACGCGCACGCCTCCGGCGCTCCCGCGCCCAGGAGAGGACCACTCTGTGACCACGTACCCCTTCCCAGCCGTCGTCGGCATGTCCGAACTACGGCTCGCGCTGCTGCTCAACGCCGTGTCCCCGCAGGTGGGCGGGGTCCTGGTGCGTGGAGAGAAGGGCACGGCCAAGTCGACCGTCGTCCGCGCACTCGCGGCGCTGCTGCCCGGGGTCGACGTCGTGCCCGGCTGCCGCTTCTCCTGCGACCCGGCCGCCCCCGACCCCGGGTGTCCGGACGGCGGGCACGAGAGCGCGGGCGGTACCGAACGCGCGGCGCGGATCGTGGAGTTGCCCGTCGGCGCCTCCGAGGACCGCCTCGTCGGCTCGCTGGACATCGAGCGGGCGCTCGCGGAGGGTGTGAAGGCCTTCGAGCCGGGACTGCTCGCGCGGGCCCATCGGGGCATCCTCTACGTGGACGAGGTCAACCTCCTGCACGATCATCTGGTCGACCTGCTGCTGGACGCCGCCGCGATGGGCTCCTCCTATGTGGAGCGCGAGGGCGTCTCGGTGCGCCACGCGGCGCGGTTCCTGCTCGTGGGCACCATGAATCCCGAAGAGGGCGAACTGCGACCGCAGTTGCTGGACCGCTTCGGCCTCACCGTCGAGGTCGCCGCCTCCCGCGAGCCGGAGGAGCGCGTCGAGGTCGTACGCCGCCGCCTCGCCTACGACGCCGATCCGGCGGCGTTCGCGGCGCGTTGGGCCGGCGAGGAGACCGCGCTGCGGGCGCGGATCGCCGCCGCTCGGGAGCTGCTGCCCTCCGTCGTGCTCGGTGACGCGGCGCTGCGGCAGATCGCGGCGACCTGCGCGGCCTTCGAGGTGGACGGGATGCGCGCCGACCTGGTGATGGCGCGCACCGCGCTGGCGCTCGCCGCCTGGGCCGGCCGTACGGACGTACTCGCGGAGGACGTCCGCCAGGCGGCGCTGCTGGCGCTCCCCCACCGGCGGCGGCGCAATCCCTTTGACGCGCCGGGGCTGGACGAGGAGAAGCTGGACGAGACACTGGCGGAGTTCGGCGCGGGCGACGACGGGGACGACGATCCGGAGCCGGACGGAGGGCCGGGGGGCTCTTCGCCCGACGACGGGGCCTCGGACGACGGGCCCTCGGACGGTCCGAGCGGAGACGCCCCGTCCGAGCCCGCGAGCGGTCAGCCGTCCGCGCCGACGAACCGCGCGGAGGACACGGAAGGCAGCGCACCCGGCGCAGAGGGCCGGGAGGACCAACCCACCGCCCCCACCGAGCCGTTCCGCGCCCGCCTCCTGGACGTCCCCGGCGTCGGCGAGGGCGCGGCGGGGCGCCGCTCGCGGGCCCGTACCGCCACCGGCCGCACCACCGGCGCCCGGCGCCCGCGCGGCACCCTCGGCACACTGCACCTCGCCGCCACCGTGCAGGCCGCAGCCCCGCACCAGCGGGCGCGCGGCCGGCGCGGCCCCGGTCTCGTCCTGCGCCGCGACGACCTGCGCGAGGCGGTGCGCGAGGGGCGCGAGTCCAACCTCGTCCTCTTCCTGGTCGACGCCTCCGGCTCGATGGCCGCCCGCCAGCGGATGGGCGCGGTGAAGGGCGCCGTGCTCTCGCTGCTGCTGGACGCCTACCAGCGCCGCGACAAGGTCGGCCTGATCACCTTCCGGGGCCGCGACGCGGAGCTGGTGCTGCCGCCGACCTCCTCGGTGGACACCGCCGCCGCGCGGCTGGAGCGGCTGGCGAGCGGGGGCCGCACCCCGCTGGCGGCGGGGCTGCTGGCGGCGCGCGAGGTGCTGCGGGTGGAGCGGCTGCGCGATCCGGCGCGACGGCCACTGCTGGTCGCGGTGACGGACGGCCGGGCGACGGACGCGCGGGCGGCGGGCGGCGGCGACCCGGTGGCCGCCGCAGGGCGTGCGGCGCGCCTCCTGGCAGCGGACGGTACGGCCTCGGTAGTGCTCGACTGCGAGTCCGGTCCGGTACGGCTGGGACTCGCCGGTGTGCTCGCGCGGGAGTTGCGGGCGAGCGCTGTCACGCTGGACGAGCTGCGCGCCGACCACGTGACCGCGCTGGTCCGCTCGACCGTCCACCAGCACGCCAACCACCCCGCCAACCACCCCGTGAGAAAGGCAGCTTGATGCCGAAGGGACAGCCGGACGCCGTACCGGAAGACGGTCTGACGACCCGTCAGCGACGCAACCGCCCGCTGGTCGTGGTCCACACGGGCGTGGGCAAGGGCAAGTCGACGGCCGCTTTCGGGCTGGCGCTGCGGGCCTGGAACCAGGGGTGGCCGATCGGGGTGTTCCAGTTCGTGAAGTCCGCGAAGTGGCGCGTGGGCGAGGAGCGCGCGCTGCGGGTGCTGGGCGACAGCGGCGAGGGCGGCTCGGTGGCCTGGCACAAGATGGGCGAGGGCTGGTCGTGGATCCAGCGCGAGGCCCGCGAGGGCGAGCTGTCCAACGAGGACAAGGCGCGGGAGGGCTGGGAGCAGGTCAAGCGCGATCTGGCGGCGGAGACGTACCGGCTGTACGTGCTGGACGAGTTCGTCTACCCGATGGTGTGGGGCTGGGTGGACACCGCCGAGGTGGTGGAGGTGCTGGCGAAGCGCCCGGGGACGCAGCACGTGGTGCTCACGGGCCGCAACGCCCCTGCCGAGCTGGTGGAGTTCGCTGACCTGGTGACCGACATGTCGAAGGTCAAGCACCCGATGGACGCCGGGCAGAAGGGCCAGCGGGGCATCGAATGGTGACAACTCCCGCCGCCGCCACGGCGGTTCCGCGCCTGGTCATCGCCGCGCCGTCCTCCGGCAGCGGCAAGACGACCGTGGCGACGGGCCTGATGGCGGCGTTCACCGGGGCCGGGCTGCGCGTCTCCCCGCACAAGGTGGGCCCCGACTACATCGACCCCGGCTACCACGCCCTGGCCACCGGCCGCCCGGGCCGCAACCTGGACGCGTACCTCTGCGGCCCGGAACTGATCGCACCGCTGTTCCTGCACGGGGCGGCGGGCGCGGACCTGGCGCTGGTCGAGGGCGTGATGGGCCTCTACGACGGCGCGGCGGGCGAAGGCGAACTGGCCTCGACGGCCCACGTGGCGAAGCTGCTCGCGGCCCCGGTGGTCCTGGTGGTGGACGCCGCCTCGCAGTCCCGCTCGGTGGCGGCCCTGGTCCACGGCTTCGCCTCCTGGGACACGGGCATCCGCCTGGGCGGCGTCATCCTGAACAAGGTCGCCTCGGACCGCCACGAGGAACTGCTGCGCGAGGCCCTGGACGAGTCGGGCGTCCCGGTCCTGGGTGCCCTCCGCCGCACCCCGGGCCTACAAACCCCCTCCCGCCACCTGGGCCTGATCCCGGTGGCGGAACGCCGCACGGAGGCCGAGGAGTCGCTACGAACCCTGGCGACCAGAGTCCGCGAGGGCTGCGACCTCCAGTCCCTACTGGCACTGGCGCACTCGGCACCGGCGCTGACGGGAAAGGCGTGGACCCCGGAGGAAGCACTGGGGGCAACCCTGTCACTCCCAGCCCGTCCGGCGTTTGAGGCCGAGGCGCGCAGCGCCGATCAGCCCGGCCGGCCCGCGGACGGAGTCCGCTCGACCAGCACAGCGAGGCCAGAGCTGCGAAGCAGCGATTCGGGGGGCCGGGGGCGCAGCCCCCGCAGCGTGACCCGACCCGTGATCGCCATCGCCGGCGGCCCCGCCTTCACCTTCTCGTACCCGGAACACGCCGAACTGCTGACCGCCGCCGGCGCAGACGTCATCCCCTTCGACCCCCTGCACGACACCGCCCTCCCGCCCGAGACCGCAGGTCTCATCCTCGGCGGCGGCTTCCCGGAGGCACACGCAGCGGAGCTGAGCGCCAACGACCGCCTGCGCAAAGCCGTATCAGACCTCGCCGCGTCCGGCGGCACCATCGCCGCCGAGTGCGCCGGCCTCCTCTACCTGACCCGCGACCTCGACGGCCACGCCATGTGCGGCGTCGTGGACGCCACCGCCCGCATGACCGACCGCCTCACCCTCGGCTACCGCGAGGCGGTCGCCCTCACGGACACCCCCCTGGCAGCCGCGGGCGAACGCGTCCGCGCCCACGAGTTCCACCGCACCACCTGCGACCCCCCATCGGGAGAGACCCCCGCCTGGGGCGTCGTCCGCCCCACCCGCGCGGTCGAGGGCTTCGCCCGGGGCAACGTCCACGCCTCCTACCTGCACACCCACTGGGCGGCGACGCCCCACACCGCTGCCCGCCTCGTCGAAAGCTGCCGCCCATGTCCCTCCCTCTGACGGTCCCCCGGCTGACCGGCGTCGGGGTCGGCCCCGGCGACCCCGACCTCATCACCGTGAAGGGCGTCCGCGCCCTGCGCGAGGCCGCCGTCGTCGTCGTACCGGTGATGGAGGACGCCGGGACGGGCCGCGCGGAGGCGACGGTGCTGCACCACACGCAGGCGGCGAAGGTCGTGCGGGTGGTGTTCGCACTGAACGAGCGCGAGGACCGCGCGCGCCGCGAGGCCGCCTGGGACGCGGCGGGCGAGCGCGTCGCGGCGCTGCTGCGGGAGCACGGCACGGTGGCGTTCGCGACGATCGGCGACCCCAACGTGTACTCGACGTTCACGTATCTCGCCCAGACGGTACGGGCGTTGGTGCCGGAGGTGGCGGTGGAGACCGTACCGGGCATCACCGCGATGCAGGACCTCGCGGCCCGCAGCGGCGCGGTGCTGACCGAGGGGACCGAGCCGCTGACCCTGATCCCCGTGACCGCGGGCGCGACGGCCCTGAAGGAGGCCCTGGAGGGGCCGGGGACGGTCGTGGCGTACAAGTTCGGGCGCCAGGCCGCGGAGGTGCGGGCCGCACTGGCGGCGACCGGGCGCCTCGCGGACGCCGTCTGGGGCTCGGCGCTGGGACTGCCGGGCGAATCCATCAGCCCGGCCGGGGAGTTGGGCGGCACACCGCTCCCCTACCTGTCGACGCTGATCGCGCCGGCCCGTCGTACACAACGCGGAGGAAAGCTGTGAGCGCGAACGGCAAGGTGACGATCGTCGGCGCCGGCCCCGGTGCGGCGGACCTGCTGACGCTGCGCGCCGCGCGCGCCATCGCCGAGGCGGACGTGGTGATCTGGGCGGCCAGCCTGGTGCAGGCGGAGGTGCTGGAGCACGCGCGGCCGGAAGCGGAGGTGCTGGACTCGGCGGCGCTGTCGCTGGAGGACGTGGTGGCGGTCTACGAGCGCGCCGCCCGCGAGGGGCTGCGCGTGGCCCGTATCCACTCCGGCGACCCGGCGCTGTGGGGCGGCACCCAGGAGCAGCTGGAGCGCTGTGCGGCGCTCGGTATCGCCACCGAGATCATCCCCGGCGTGTCGGCGTTCTCGGCGGTGGCGGCGCTGGTGGGGCGGGAGTTGACGATTCCCGAGGTGGCCCAGTCGGTGATCCTGACGCGGCTGGGCGGCGGGAAGACGCCGATGCCGCCCGGGGAGGAGGTCCGCGAGTTCGCCCGGCACGGGACGACGATGGCGGTGTTCCTCTCGGCTGCGCGCTCGGGGCAGCTGGCAGCGGAGCTGCTGGAGGGCGGATACGCGCCCGGGACGCCGGTGGTGGTGGCGTACCAGGCGACCTGGCCGGAGGAGCTCGTCGTGCGCTGCACGGTGGAGACGCTGGAGGCGACGGTCAAGGAGCACCGGCTGTGGAAGCACACGCTGTTCCTGGTCGGCCCGGCGCTCTCGGCCTCCGGGACGCGCTCGCACCTCTACCACCCCGGTCACTTCCACGGTTTCCGGCGCGCGGACCCGGCGGCGCGGCGGGCGCTGCGTGAACAGCGTGCCGTGAGCGCCGGGTTGAAGCCGGACTCGACGACGGACTCGACGACGGAGTTGACGACGGCATCGACAGCGGAGTCGACAACCGGACCGATGCCGAGGACCGCCCGTCGATGACGGCCGACGGCCCCGAACTCCGCGAGCCGGACCTGCCCCGCACGGCGAAGGTCCGGCCCAAGGCGCTGCGTACCGGCTGGACGACCGGCACCTGCGCCTCCGCCGCGACCCGCGCGGCCGTGCTGCATCTCGCCACGGGCGAGCCGCAGTCGTGGGTGGAGGTCGGGCTGCCGTCGGGGCGTCGGGTGACGTTCGCGGTGGAGCGGGCCGAGGAGCTGCGGCCGGGGCGGACGCAGGCCGTGGTGGTGAAGGACGCCGGCGACGATCCGGACGTGACGCACGGGGCGCACCTGACGGCGACGGCGAGTTGGGCCACGGCGCCGGGTCTGGAGCTGCACGGCGGTGTGGGCGTCGGCGTGGTGACGAAGCCGGGGCTGGGCCTGGAGCTGGGCGGTCCGGCGATCAATCCCGTGCCGCGCCGGATGATCACGCAGGCGGTGGGAGAGGTCGTGGACCTGGCCGCGCGCGGGGTGGAGGTCACCATCAGCGTGCCGGACGGCGAGCAGCGGGCGCGTAAGACGACGAACGCCAAGTTGGGCATTCTGGGTGGCATTTCGATCCTGGGGACGACGGGCATCGTGCGCCCCTTCTCCACCGCCTCCTGGCGGGCGAGCGTCGAGCAGGCGGTCGCGGTGGCGGCGGCGCAGGGCGAGCCGGCGGTGGTGCTGTGCACGGGCGGGCGCACCGAGCGCGGGGCGATGGCGCTGCTGCCGGGGCTGCCCGCGGTGTGCTTCATCGAGGTGGGCGACTTCACGGGCGCGGCACTGCGGCGGGCGGTGGAGCACGGCGTACGGCGGGTGGTGTTCGTCGGGATGGTCGGCAAGCTGACCAAGCTGGCCTCCGGGGTGCTGATGACGCACTACACCCGCTCGAAGGTGGACACCTCGGTGCTGGCGGAGATCACCCTCGCCGTCGGCGGCGGGGAGGCGCTGGCCGAGGACGTGGCGGCGGCGAACACCGCGCGCCACGCGTACGAACTCTGGGACGGCGCCGGTCTGTTGGAGACGGCGGGGCTGGAGCTGTGCCGCCGGGTGGTGGGCGTGCTGGAGCGCTTCACCGACGGCGTGGTGGCGGCGGAGGCGGCGATGGTGGACTTCACGGGGCAGCGGGTGACGGCCTCGGCGGGGGGCGTGCTGCTGCCGGACGGCGGTCGACTGGCGCTGGACGAAGGCGCGTTCCGGCCGTGGGCGCACGGCGAGGGGCGGCCGGGCGGCGTGGACGGGGGGCGGCCGTCGTGATCACCGTCATAGGCATGGGTACGGGCACGCCTCCCCCGCGACTGGGCGAGGCGGTGCTCGTGGTGGGCGCGGCGCGCCACCTGCGGGCGGCGGTGCTGCCCCCGGCCGCCGAGGAGCTCGTCCTGGGCCCGCTCGCCCCGGCGTTGGAGCGGATAGCCGCCGTGGGCGCGGCCCCGGTGACCGTGCTGGCCTCGGGCGATCCCGGCTTCTTCGGGATCGTACGGGCCCTCGCGGACCGTTTCGGCACGGCGGCCCTCGACATCCGCCCGGCCGCCCCCTCGGTCGCGGTGGCCTTCGCGCGCCTGGGACTGCCCTGGGACGACGCGGCGGTGGTCAGCGCGCACGGCCGTGAGCTGCGCACGGCGGCGAACGTCTGCCGGGCGCGCCCGAAGACGGCCGTGCTGACCGGACCGGGCGCCGGGCCGGCGGAGTTGGGGGCGGCGCTGGCCGGCACGGGGCGCGTCCTCGTCGTCTGCGAGGCCCTCGGCACCCCCGGCGAGCGGCTGCACCGCCTCACCCCCGCCGAGGCGGCGGCGCGCGACTGGTCGGGCGGCCCGGTGAACCTGGTGCTGTGCCTGGACGAGACGCGCACCGTGGCCCCCGCCCAGCGGACGATCGCCGGATCCGGCGCCGGGATATCCCAATGGGCGCTGCCCGAGGACGACTTCGCCCACCGCGACAGCATGATCACCAAGTACGAGGTGCGGGCGCTGGCCCTGGCCCGCCTCGGGCCCCGGCTCGGGGACCTGGTGTGGGACGTGGGCGCCGGGTCCGGGTCCGTCGCGGTGGAGTGCGCGCGGCTGGGCGCGGCGGCGATCGCGGTGGAGCAGAGCCCGGACGGCACGGCCCGCATCCGCGCCAACGCGGCGGCGCACGGCGTGGACGTCGAGGTGGTCGAGGGCAAGGCGCCGGACGTACTGGCCGAACTTCCCGACCCTGACGCGGTGTTCATCGGCGGTGGCGGCGCGGAGCTGCCGCGCATCACGGCTGCGGCGGCGCGAAGGGCGCGGCGGGCGGTGGTGGTGACGCTGGCCGCGCTGGACCGCGTACCGGCGGTGCGAAAGGCCCTGTCGGGGGCGGGGCTCGCGGTGGACGGGGTGCAGTTGCAGTCCGCGCGGCTGGCCCCGCTGCCCGGCGAGGTGACCCGACTGGCCGCGACGAACCCGGTGTTCGTCCTGTGGGGGCTGCGGCCTGCGACTTCCCCCGTACGAAACGCACACGCACGAAACGAAGGAGATCCCTCGTGATCGGCCTCATCTCCGCCACCGCCGCCGGCGCGGCGGCCCGCGACCGGCTGGCGGCAGCCTGGCCCGACCGCACCCGGGTCTACGACGGTCCGGTGCGCGCCTCGGTGGAGCGCGCCTTCGCCGAGTGCGACCAGGTGGTCTGCTTCCTGGCGACCGGCGCGGCGGTACGCCTCCTCGCGCCCCTCCTGGCGGACAAGCACACCGACCCCGGCGTGGTCTGCGTGGACGAGGCCGGGCGGCACGCGGTGGCGCTGCTCGGCGGCCACGAGGGCGGCGCGAACGCGCTCGCCGCTCAGGTGGCGGCCCAACTCCCGGGCTGCGCACCGGTGATCACGACGGCGACGGACGCGGTGGACGTACCGGGGCTGGACACCCTCGGGTGGCCGGTCGAGGGGGAGGTCGCGGCGGTCGTACGGGCGATGCTCGACGGGGAGCCGGTGGCGCTGCGCGCGGACGCGGTGTGGCCGCTGCCGGCGTTCCCGGCGAACGTGGGACCGGACGGCGCGTCCGCGCTGCTGGTGACCGACCGGCTCGTGGCGCCGGCGCCCCGGCAGGCGGTGCTGCGCCCGCCGTCGCTGATCGTGGGCGTCGGCGGCAGCAGGGGTGTCCCCGAGGCGGAGGTGCTGGAGCTGATCGAGGCGGCGCTCGCGGAGGCCGGCCTGTCGCGGGCCTCGGTGGCCGCGCTGGCGACGGTGGACGCGAAGGCCGACGAGGCGGGGATCGCCGCGGCGGCCGAACGGCTCGGCGTACCCCTGCGCACCCACCCGGCCTCCGACCTGGCAGCGGTGGAGGTGCCCAACCCCTCCCCCGCCCCCCTGGCAGCGGTCGGCACGCCCAGCGTGGCGGAGGCGGCAGCCCTGCGGGACGCCGGCCCCGGAGCCGAACTCCTCGTCCCCAAACGGAAGTCGACGCCGCCCGACCGCCCCGCGATGGCGACCTGCGCGATAGCCCGCCGCCGCCCCCGGGGCCGCCTCGCGGTCGTCGGCCTGGGCCCCGGCGCCCGTGACCTCCTCACCCCGCGCGCGACGGCGGAGCTGCGCCGCGCCTCGGTGGTCGTCGGCCTGGACCAGTACGTCGACCAGATCCGCGACCTGCTGCGCCCCGGCACCCGCCTGCTGGAGTCGGGCCTGGGCGCGGAGGAGGCCCGCGCCCTCAGCGCGGTGGCGGAGGCACGTACGGGCCACGCGGTAGCCCTGATAGGCAGCGGCGACGCGGGCGTCTACGCGATGGCCTCCCCGGCGCTGGCGGCGGCGACCACGGACATCGACGTGATCGGCGTCCCGGGCGTCACGGCGGCCCTCGCGGCAGCGGCCCTCCTGGGCGCCCCCCTGGGCCACGACCACGTCTCGATCAGCCTCTCGGACCTGCACACGCCATGGGAGGTGATCGAACGCCGAGTCCGCGCAGCAGCAGCCTCGGACCTGGTGGTGACGTTCTACAACCCCCGCAGCCGCGGCCGCGACTGGCAACTCCCCGCAGCCCTGAAGCACTTGGCAGAACACCGCCCCCCCACCACCCCGGTAGGCATAGTCCGCAACGCCTCCCGCCCGGACGAGTCAACCCGCATCACCACACTGGCGGACCTGGACCCGACGACGGTGGACATGATGACGGTGGTGACGGTAGGCAACACGGCAACGCGCATGGTGGCCACCCGCATGGTGACCCCAAGGGGCTACCGGTGGCAGTCATGACGAACACTCCCCGTCCCGACCACCCCACTCCAGCCCGGCCGACGCTTGAAGCCAGAACGCACAACACACCCCCAGCCCGGCCGGCGCTTGAGGCCAGAGCTGCGAAGCAGCGATCCGGGGGCCCGGGGGCGCAGCCCCCGCAGCGCAACGCACCCCTAGCCCGGCCGGCGTTTGAGGCCATGGCGCGAAGCGCCATCCCAGCCCGGCCGGCGCTTGAGGCCGAGGCGCGAAGCGCCGACGAGCCCGGCCGGCGTTTGAGGCCGGAGGCGCGAAGCGCCGACCCGGGGGCCCGGGGGCGCAGCCCCCGCAGCGCAACGCGCCCAGCGGTACACGTAACCCCCCGCTGCGCGGGCTGCGGTGCGTGCCTCCTCACCTGCCCCACCCACGCCATCCGCCCCACCGCCGGCACCCTCACCATCCGCGAGGACCTCTGCACAGGCTGCCTGGAGTGCATAGACGTCTGCCCCGTGGACGCGATAGAGGAGCTACCCCTCCCCCCCACCCCCCCTTCCAGGAGCCCGAGATGAGGACCACCGTCCACCCCATCGAGCAGGAGTCCTTCCGAAGGCTCCGCACCCGCCTGGACACCTCCCCCCTCCCCCCGCTCACCCGCGCGGTCGTGGAGCGGGTCATCCACTCCAGCGCGGACCTCGCCTACGCACAGGACCTCGTCTGCGACGAACGCACCCTCGCAGCCGCCCACCGCGCCCTGCACGAAGCCGCCGCCCCCATCGTCGCGGACGTCGAAATGGTCGCGGCGGGCATCACCGCCCGCAGCGCGCTCTGCCGCGTACGCGACGCGAAGTCGACCCCCGACCTGACCCGTTCCGCCCACGCGATCCGCCTGGCGTACGAGGAGGTCGGCCCGGGAGCGGTCTGGGTGATCGGCTGCGCCCCCACCGCCCTGGAGGAGCTGATCACCCTGGACGCCGCCCCCGCCCTGGTGATCGGCCTCCCCGTCGGCTTCGTCGGCGCGGCGGAGAGCAAGGCGGCCCTGCGCGAAAGCGGACTGCCGGCGGTCAGCAACATCTCGGAGAAGGGCGGCTCAGCAGTAGCCGCGGCGGCCCTGAACGCCCTCCTCTACACCGCACTACCGACCGAAGCACCCCCGACCCGACCCCGCACCACCGTGCCCCGGGCACCCCGCACCACCGTTGAGGAGACCGCATGACCCCCCAGCCCCCGCCCGCGCTGCTCATCGCCGGCCACGGCACCCGCGACGAGGCGGGCGCGGCGGCGTTCCGCGCCTTCGTCTCCCAACTTGCCTCCGACAACCCGGAGTTGCCGGTCGCTGGCGGATTCATCGAGCTGTCCCCGCCCCCGCTGGGCGAGGCGGTGGCGGGTCTCGTCGCCCAGGGCGTACGCCGCTTCGCCGCCGTCCCGCTGATGCTCGTCTCGGCCGGCCACGCCAAGGGCGACATACCGGCGGCGCTGGCCCGCGAGCGCGAGCGCCACCCCGGGCTGACGTACTCCTACGGCCGCCCGCTGGGCCCGCACCCGGCGCTGCTGAGCGTGCTGGAGCGGCGGATCGACGAGGCCCTGTCCGGGGCGGACCGCGCGACGACGACGGTGCTGCTGGTCGGCCGGGGCTCAACGGACCCGGACGCGAACGCGGAGGTGCACAAGGCGGCGCGGCTGCTGTGGGAGGGGCGCGGCTACGCGGGCGTGGAGACGGCGTTCGTCTCGCTGGCCGCGCCGGACGTCCCCGCCGGCCTGGAGCGCTGCCGCCGGCTGGGCGCGGGCCGGATCGTCGTCCTGCCGTACTTCCTCTTCACCGGCATCCTCCCGGACCGGGTCCGCGAGCAGACCACGCGGTGGGCGGAGGCGAACCCGTCGCTGGACGTCCGTACGGCCGAAGTGATCGGCGCGGAACCGGAGTTGGCATCCCTCGTCATGGAGCGCTACCGGGAGGCCCTGACCGGAGACCTCCGCATGAACTGCGACACCTGCGTCTACCGCATCGCCCTGCCCGGCTTCGCGGAGAAGGTGGGCGCCCCCCAGCAGCCGCACTACCACCCGGACGAGGACGGGAGCGGCCACCACCACGCCCACCACCCGCACCACGGCGGCCACGCCCATGCGCACTGACGCCCGACCGGGCCCCCACGCCCCCCACGACCTGCGCCACCACGGCGACGCGGAGGTCCGCGAGGCCCGCCCCGCCACCGACCTGGCGGTGAACGTCCGCGCGCACACCCCGCCGCCCTGGCTGAAGGAGCGCCTGATCGCCTCCCTCGACGAGGTGGCGGCGTACCCGGACGGCACCCGCGCCCGCGCGGCGGTGGCGGCGCGCCACGACCTGCCCCCGGACCACGTGCTGCTGACGGCGGGCGCGGCGGAGGCGTTCGTCCTGATCGCCCGATCCGTACGGACGGTCCAACCCACCGTCATCCACCCGCAGTTCACGGAGCCGGAGGCGGCCCTGCGAGATGCCGGCCACCGGGTCCACCGCGTCCTGCTCCACCCGGAGAACGGCTTCTGCCTGGACCCGGCGGCGATCCCGGATTCGGCGGACCTGCTGGTGCTAGGCAACCCCACCAACCCGACCTCGATCCTGCACCGGGCCGAGGCGATAGCCTCCCTCGCCCGGAAAGGCCGCACCCTGGTGGTGGACGAGGCGTTCATGGACGCGGTCCCGGACGAGCCGGAGTCGCTGGCCCCCCTCGTCGGCCACCTCCCGGGCCTGATCGTCCTGCGCAGCCTGACGAAGACCTGGGGCCTGGCGGGCCTGCGCATCGGCTACGCCCTGGCGACCCCCGCCGACCTGGCCCCTCTGCTCCGGGCCCAGCCCCTGTGGCCGGTGTCGACTCCCGCCCTGGCGGCGGCACAAGCCTGCTCCACCCCCGAAGCCCGAGCCGAAGCGACGAAAGCGGCCCACGAAACAGCCGCGGACCGCGCCTACCTCCTGGACCGCCTAGGCCGCTTCCCCACCCTCACCCCCGTTACCCCGCCCGCGGCCCCCTTCGTCCTCCTCCACACCCCCGACGCCGACAACCTGCGCCTGCACCTACGCACCCACGGCATAGCGGTCCGCCGAGGCGACACCTTCCCCGGCCTGGACGCGAACTGGCTCCGCCTGGCAGTCCGCGACCGCACCACAACGGACCGCCTGACGGCGGCGCTGGCCGAGCACACGGAGCACGCGCGCACCCCCGATCCCCGCAACAGGCAAGAGACACTTACCGGTTCCCTGCAGAAAAGTTCACTGGTGCCGCACACTCCCCCTCCGGGAGAATCGCACCCATGATCACACCGGACACCAAGGACTGGACCTGGGTCCTCCAGCGCCCCTGCGAGGAGTGCGGCTTCGACGCCTCCGCGGTCCCCAGGGAGCAGGTCGCCGACCTCCTGCGCCGCACGGCCCCCTTGTGGGAGGAGGTACTGACCCGCCCGGACGTACGCCGTCGGCCGCGCGCGGACGTCTGGTCACCGCTGGAGTACGCCTGCCACGTACGCGACGTCCACGACGTCTACGCGCGGCGCCTGCACCTGATGCTCACCGAGGACAACCCGCACTACCCCAACTGGGACCAGGACGCCACGGCCGTGGCGGAGGACTACGCGGCCCAGGACCCGGCGACCGTGGCCCGCGCCCTGACCGCGAACGCCCACCACCTGGCGGACGCCTTCGCCAAGGTGACCGGCGACCAGTGGGCCCGCACGGGCCTGCGCAGCGACGGAGCGTCCTTCACGGTGGAGACCTTCGCCCGCTACTTCATCCACGACCCCCTCCACCACCTCCACGACGTCGGCGCCCCCCTCCCCTGACGAGAAGGCCGGAATTTTCACTGTACCGAATTAAGTACACTTGTGGTACCGTTTTGAGTACGCTTCTGTAGGGACTGGCGACGTG
This sequence comes from Streptomyces polyrhachis, assembly GCF_042663125.1. NCBI lineage: Bacteria > Bacillati > Actinomycetota > Actinomycetes > Kitasatosporales > Streptomycetaceae > Streptomyces > Streptomyces polyrhachis. Next base: position 51,832 of record NZ_JBHSZO010000024.1, read on the forward strand.
CACGGGAGGAACCCATGACCATCAACGCAAGCGAAGCGCGCAAGGACTTCTTCGGCCTGATCCGTCGCGTCACCGAAGACCACGCGCCCGAGCGCGTCACGTCGAAGGCGGGCACCGTCGTGATCATGTCCGAGGAGGACTACAACGCCTGGGAGGAGACGATGTACCTGCTGCGCTCCCCCCGCAACGCCGCCCGCCTCATGCGCTCCATCGAGCAGATGGACGCCGGACGCGGCACCGTACGGGACCTCATCGACACGGAGGACGCGTGAAGACGTCGTTCTCGGACGACGGGTGGGAGGACTACACCCACTGGGCCGACACCGACCGCAAGACGCTCCGCAGGGTCAACGACCTCATCAAGGAGATCAAGCGGACCCCCTTCGAAGGCAGGGGCAAGCCCGAACCGCTGAAAGGGAACCTGTCCGGCTGGTGGTCGCGCCGCATCACGCAGGAACGCCGGCTGGTCTACCGCGTCACCGACTCCGACGGCCTGGAGATCATCCAGGCCCGCGACCACTACTGACGCGAGGAAAGACACCGCCGCCTTGCGGAACTCGCTCGCCCGCTTCAGCTCGACGTCCTCCTTCTTCAGCGCCTTGAACTGGGCGGATTCCTCGCTGGTCGCCCCCGACCGGATACCGGAATCGATCCGGTTCTGCCGCACCCACTTGCACAGCGTCTCGGTCGAACCGATGCCCAGCTTCTGGGCGCCCCTACCACTACGTACTGACGACGGGATCGCGGCGACGGTCGCCTGATGCCTCGCGCCCTCGCGCACCCGGCGTCGCTAGCGGATCTTCTTGAAGTCGGTCCGCACCGTCACCGGAACCCCGGCGATCGAGAAACCGATCTCCTCACCGAACCGGTAGGGCACGGCCGAGGTGTACTCATCGCCCTTCGGCTCCCGGTAGAGCACACACTCCCCGGTCAGCACGTCCACGATCAGATACGTCGAAATCCCGCGCGCCGCGTATTGATTGAGCTTGCGCCCGTAGTCCTGCCCGACCGTCGAGCGCGAAACGCTCTCGGCGACGAAGTGCACATGCTTCTGATCGACGTAGGCGTCCGCCGGACCGAGTACACCCGCATCCACCACCAGCACATCCGGCTCGGGCGTATAGCCGTCCATCTCCGGCAGCACACCCTTGTCCCGCGTGACATGCAGAGAGGTCCGTGCTTGTGCGCTGACGTCCGCCGGTGTTGCCGTCACTACTGCCATCAGCGGTCTACACCAATCGGTCTAGACCAGAATTCGGAATTCCCCCCTGGAAGCCCTGCCTGCGCTCGTCACGCGTCGTCGAGGAGTTTGGCGGCCGCGATCGGGTCCATCAGGTTGGACCACGCCTGTTCCGCCGCCTCCAGCGGGCGCTCGGGCAAGGAGTACTCGGGGAACCAGCCGTCGAGCGCGCAGCCGGGAATCAGGTCGAGGACGGCGAGGGTCAGGGCGTCCGGGACGGACCCGATGATCCGCACGGCGACGTAAGTTTCGTGACCTTCAGCGGCGCGCACCTGGATACCGATGCGGGCTCCGCCGTGGACGGCCGTGTGCTCCCGGCTATCGAGGAGGGAGGCACGGGTCAGCTCGGCAACTCCCGTGGTCAGTTGTCGCTCGAACCGGGCCGCCGCCTCGGCGTGGTAGCGCATCCGGTCGGTCTCGTCCGGCAGGAGGTGCGCGGTGTACGTCGAGCTGGTCAGGGCCGGGGTATGCGTGGTGTTGTAGCGCGCCCTGGCTGCTGTCCCCGTCGCGGCGAGGGTGGCGTAGAAGTCGGTGGTGCTGCCGTCCTCACGCCGGCCTGCCGCCACCAGCCATGTCCGCACCTCAGCCCCGGGTGCGTCGGTCCACACCGCACCGCGCCACCGCTGCACCTTGGCTTTGAAGAGCACTTGGTCGTCGATTGCGGCGATCCGCTCGTGCGCGGTGGCAGGATCGGCGAACTGTTCGTGGACCTTGGCCAGTAGCGGGTGGTCGAGTTCGTCGAGCGGGCAATCCACCAGGCCGGGGTCGAGGTGGAGATCCTCGCGGAGGCAGCGCAGGGTGGGGCGGGCACGGTCAGCCGGCGGCACGGTGCTCCGTCTCGTCGACACCCCCGACGGCGTCGAGTTCCTCCCGGCTCAGTCCGGCGAGCAGGGCCACACGGGAAGCGCGGGTGCCGTCGAGACGGGTCATCAGGTCCTGCATGCGGCGGCGCATCTCCTCGCGGCGGGCATCGAGGTAGAACTGCACGGCCTCCGCTACCAGGTCCTTCTTGGTCATCCCGAGGAAGTTCGCGCCGGACGCGATCAGCTCGTCTATGGCCGGATCGACCTTCAGCGGCGCCTGCCTGCGTGCGGTGTTCGTGGCCATGGGGATCCTCCTCGCCTCTCATGGCATGGTACCTCAGGTACCTCATCATGGCCAACCGCAGCGGGGGTTGGGGCGGTGTTGGGCCGGGGTCCCGTACGGGGTGGGACCGGGCGTGCGCCCGGGGGCCACACGCTCGCTGCCGCGAGGCGGGGCAGGTACTGCCCCTGCCCGTGTCTGCTGCCCCGCGGCCCCCGGGTGTGCGGCCAGCGCGGGTCCCACCCCGGGCGGGTGGCTCAAGACCGCCTCGGCCCCCGCCCCCGGCCACCGACCCGTGCACCCCACCGGGAGGCTCCTGGACGAGACGGTCGGGGATGTGCCCGGGGTTGCTGTAGCTGGATCATGTACGGCTGGGCGTTCTGGTCGGCGGGCGCGTCGTTACTGGTCGGACGGTGAGAGGGACGCTGGACCGACGCGCGAGGCCCCGAGCGAGCCCCGCCAGCTATCGCCCAGGGGCCGGGGCCCGCGCGCGGCGGAGCCAGCGGCGCCTCACCGACTGATCAGTCACGCGCTGCGCCCGCAGCCCGGAGACTGAACCGCCCAGCCCGGCACGTGGCGAGGGTCTGTTGCAGGAGTCCCGCAACCGACCCCCGCCACGACGGCAACGGTGACGGCAACGCAGACGTACACCCACGACGCCCAGTGGCCCGACCACCACATCGACGCATGCAATGCGCACGTCGAGCATTTGGCCCTACATAGGCCCTACTGCGCCATATTGTGCCAGTTCTTCACGCGCTGGACCGGACAACGGAATCCGCCGCCACCACCACGGAGCATCGGGCTGCTCACGCCTGTCTACCCTTTCATTCAGGCGGAGATCATCCGCCACCGTATACGAAATGAATCTTGCATCGACATCCTCGATTGCCGCGCGAACGTTTGGGACGAATTCCTCTCGTACGCCGGAAATCCCGGATTCGAGGAAATCGCGCAGATAGAGAGCCGCAAGGAAGTCGTGCGCACCCCAAACGGAGCGGTCGGACATCGGAAGGGGCATGTCACGCTCGATCTTCACCACGTGAGCCCTCCACCCCTTCAGTAGTTCGACCATGTCGAGCTCACGCTGCTCAGCGACCCTTACGGTCACCAGTCGGAGCTCTGCGTCGGCCTCGGGTCCAATAAACCGAGCGAACCACTCGTCATCGCCTTCTGCCACAGGAATCACCTTCCAATAAAGTAGGCGGTATTCCGCCACGGCATGTCGTAGTTAACGATGACCCGGATACCATTTTGGACAAACTCGGCCGAGTTTCCGTTGCCGTAGCGGGCCGGACCGGCACCGCGGAGAGTCTCCTCGATCTGAGTGATGGATGGCCGCCCCATTGTCGGATGAGCATCACCAGTGTGCCCACTTACGAACTGGGTGATCTCATCCAGCGTGTACTCACTTCCATGGAAGTCTTCTCCCCCGAGGCGGTCCCCAACCTTGCCGCCGACCGGAACGCCACAGAACGGACCACTGTTGTGGACAAGGACGGGCGTGGAGCCTGCCAGCACATAGTACGTGTGGAGGTCACTGACCGTCAGATTGCGGACTGAAGTTGACGTAGTCCACTGTTCGATCCCGACTATCTGGACGCGAGCGTCAGCGCCGTGACTGTTTAGGGGTTCAGCTGGTTGCGGGCAGCGTCCAGGGCCGCCCGGCGAAGAGGTCGCGGAGGGTGGTGAGGGGGTTGATGCCGTGTTTGCGGACGGTGGAGATATAGGAGCGGATCCTCGCGAAGCGCCTCGCGCCGGTCAGGGTCCGCCAGGCCCCGGAGATCTTCTGTTGCGCTTTGACCATCCGCAGGTCTCGTTCGGCCTAGTTGTTGTCGAAGGGGACTGCGAAGTCGGTCATGTATCGCTGGTACTCGGCTGCGCGGTCACGCAGGCGCTCGGCCAGGGCTCTGGCCTTGGGTTTCGGCCCGTGTGCGGGGCGGGGGTGGGCGGCGATGCCGCACAACGCGGCGTTGCGGTACCGCTCTTGGAATCCGTCCAGGGCGACAGGTGCCAGGGCGTGTTGCCCGGCGGTCAGGGCGACGGCGACGGCGTCCTTCGCCTCGATCAGTACGTCGATCATGACCTGGGCCCAGGAGGTGTCGCGCCGGGTGTCCTCGGTGACCGCAATCAACTCGCGCAGGACGTGTGCGCCGCACAGGGCCTGGCCGGTGCCGTAGACGGTGTAGGAGGCCAGCGCGTCGGTGACCAGGGTGCCGGTGAAGGCGGGCAGGACGGCGAGGTCGTCCATCGCCACGCGGTCGCGGCGGGTGTGGATGCCGTAGAAGGTGACCAGGTGCGTGCACATCACGTGCAGCCAGTGCAGTTTCCCCGCGACCCGCACTGCGGACTCGTCCGCGTGCGCGACCGCGACGGTGGTCAGATGGTCCTTGACCTGCGCCTCGAAGCCTTCGAGTCCGTCGTGGGCACGGGCGAGTACGGAGATCACGGTGCCGGTGGACAGCGGCAGCTCGAACAAGGACTCCATCGCCTCGGCCAGCCGCTTGGCCGGCAGATGCTGGTAGGCCGACAGGTAGCAGATCGCCGCGCGGACGCCGGGGCCGTACACGGTGGCCGCGTTCACCAGATCCGGTGCCGGCGCGGTGGTGGCGTGTCCGCAGCCACAGACGGCCTGGTGCAACCGGTGCTCGGTCACCTCAGGGGTGATCTCGAGCAGGTCGAAGACCTGCCGGGCCCGATAGCCCACGCTGCGGGCGGAGTTCAAGGCATCACCGCAGCCGCCGCACGCGGCGGGATGGTGGTCGACTATGTCGTCCGGGTCAGCGACCTGTTCCAGACGTCCGCCCGGATCACCCTTGGCCCGGCCGGGCTTGCGGCCCGAACGCTGCCGCAGCGACTTCGGCGCGGGCTTCTTGCGCAGCCCGTCACTGGACGGCGGCCGGGAGGAGTTGTGCGAGTCCGCGGCCAGACGGCGCTTCAGTTCCGCGATCTCCGCCGCCTGCGCGGACACCAGCAGCTTCAGCTCCACCACCAGCGCAGCCAACTCCTCATAGGAAGGCGGCGACTGCTCGGCGGGGAACACAAGATCAATCTACCGGACCGCCACAGCGGGCACGCACCGCGTTCCCGCAGCTCACAGGCCGTCCTAAACAGTCACCCTGACCCGGCGATTCAACCGACTCCTCGACCGCGCCGGACTCCGCCGCATCCGCTTTCATGATCTCCGACATACGACCGCGACCCTGCTCCTGGAACAAGGAGGCGACCTCGTCGTGATCAAAGACCTCCTGGGCCACGCCCACATCGGCGTCACCGCCACCGTCTACGCCCACGTCCGACTCCACCTCCAACGCCAAGCCATCGACACCCTTGGCGACGCACTCGACGTGCCTGATAACCCCGACGAGCCGCCGCCCGCAGCAGCCCTCGTCCAGTGACGTTGCCGTCGGCGTTGCCGTCAAACACCACAGAAGCCCCACCAGAAACAAACTCTGATAGGGCTTCCAGTGCATGCCATCACTCACGGCGAATTACCAAGGCGCACCACGAGGTCACCGAGAACTACCCTCAGGAAAGAACCCACATGCGTGCTCTATCTGGCGTTACCTGACTGCGACTGAAATCGTCGCCATCGACACCACTCAAAGAAATACAACCCATCACTCCGGGGCATAATCCTCGAATTCCCAATACCCGATCCTGCCGATTTTCTCAGCAAGTTCAGTCCACGTCGAAGCAGCGAACGCCTCGACTCGATTCCTCAAGAACTCCTGAATCTTTGGCGGATCATACTCTGGAATGACCAGAAAATGACGGGCGATGAGCGGCCCGCTCCTCTGAACTTCACGCCCTAGCCATCGAGGCGTGCAGACCATCACTCCGAATGATTCTTCGCCTGGACCGCCCTCAGGCCCGACCAGCATCTGGACGAGGAATCCGACATCCTCCACATCCTCAGGCCAGTAGGTGTTGAAGTCGACGTCCGGGCTAAGGAAATGGCGTACAACTGCCTTCATAATCGATCAGTCCGTGATGTCTAGGTGCCCATTACTTTGCCACTGGCCTCGCGGGATGTAGCGTTGCTCGAAGTTTGCCTGGACTGGAGCATATCCCGTTGTGGCGCTATTTGGCTTGTTCGACGGGGGTCGGAACTGGCGCAGCCCGTCTTGACTTACCAACGTCTTCCCGTCACTTGCCACGGTATATCCTTCACCTACCCACGCCCGGCCAAGATCGTCTGCATCAGCTCGAGTTCCAGACCCGAGACCGAAATTCCCCTTCCCCCTCGAAGCGGACCGGAGTACTTCAGTCTGTGTGGCCCAATCCATCCTACTGCAGTTGGAATTATGAACGAGGACCGGCGCATTTCCGGCGAGTACATAGTACGTGTGCACGTCCGTGACTGTGAGGTCGTGCGTGCGTTGGCGCTTTTGGAAGTAGCGGATTCCCTTCAGTTCGACGGTCATGCCGTCGGGAGTCCGCAGGTGCATATTAGGCTTCAGATCGCCAGCATCGACCCAAGCGTTTTCGGACACTACCCAGAAGGGATGGGTGGTTGTGGAAATGAGAGCCGCATCACCGTCTTTGGTGGTTACGGTGAGGTCGACAAATTCTTTGTCGTCTTCGGTGACGATAGCGCCAGCGACCTTGCGGGTCGTGGTCTTTCCAGTTTCCAGGTCAGTAACGACTACCTTGTCGCCTGGCTTTACTTCCTCGATGTCCTTGGTGGTGCCGTCAGCAAGCAGCACGTCTGTTCCTGGAACAAAACTGTGCTTGATCAAGCACTCAGTCACTGCAGCGCCGGACTTGTCAAGGCGCTTGAATTTCATGAGCTTAGCGAGCTTCGCGTACGGCAGGACACTCACGGTCTCGAGTGCGCAGTCCCAGCTCACGGCATTTGCGCAGGACGCTGGGTCAAATACCAGGGCCTTCGCAAGCTCTTTGGATTTCCTCCAAAGATGGTGCTCGCCCTCGGGTACTACGAAGGGATAGGTAACACCCCGACTCAGAGTGACGTATTCGACCGTCTTGGTCGCGCCTTCGGTGTAGGTGTAGGACCAGACAATGGACCCGTCGTTGCGGGGGTTCGCCTCACGCTTCATCGTGTGCTGGGTCCACGTCCCATCCCCGTCCATCGTGAACCACTCGTCGGTCCTATCGAATCCACGCTCTTCGGCTACGCCGCCACATCCGCCGGCGCCCTCGCACATCCCGATAGGCCGCAACCCATCAGGGTCGGACAACGAAACGGGGTTGTTGTTGGCGTAGCTGTAGCCGTGGATTTGCTGAGGATCGACGACGTCCATCAGAGGATCAACACTGATGAAGCGGCCCGTGGTCGGGTCGTAGTCGCGGGCGCCGAGGTGGGTGAGGTTGAGGTCCTCGTCCTGGGTGCCGCCTACGAAGCCCTTCGTGCCGGGCCACGCGGTGGGGGCCTTGCCACGTGGGGCGCCGAAGGGGGTCGAGCGGCGCTGCTGCATGGTCAGGTCGGTGGCGTTGATGGCGAGTTCACTCGTGGCGTGGTGGTCGCCGAGGAGGAAGGAGAGCTTGTCGTCGTCGGTGCGGATCGCCTGGTTTCCGCCGCCCAGGTCGTAGTAGCGGGTCGCCTTCGGTGTCGCGCTCCCCTTCGGGAGCACGATCTCCGTGCCGCCGAGGTAGAGCGTGGTTTCGGTGGCCGTATGGGTGATGAGGCGGTTGCCGTCTGCGTCGTAGACGTAGTCGGTGTTCTTCGTGCCGCCAGCGCCGTCGGGCGCTGCGACGCGGGTGAGGTGGCCCTCAACATCCCAGGTCAGGGTCTGTGTGTCTCCGCCCAGAGTGCGGGTGGCCGTGTCGCCGAAGGCGCTGTACGTGTAGGTGTCCCGTGCCGCTCCGCTCGGGCCTGTGGTGTCGACCTGGGTGAGGGTGTGGGGGCGGGCCGCTTTCGGGTCGGGGTAGGTGTAGGTGCGCTTGGTGTCCTTCGCGGTGTTGCCGGTCAGGTCGTGCGCGGTTTCCGAGGTGCGGTTGCCGACGAGGTCGTATTCGTAGCTGAGCCAGTACGGGGCCGGGCCGCCCAGAGCGCTGCTGGTGGGAGTCCCGGCGCAGGCGGTGGTGGGCTGGGTCCAGGCTTCGGCGAGGCGGCCGAGGTAGTCGTAGTCGAAGCACTGGTTGTCGGTGCCGTCGCGGGAGACGTCCGAGATGCCGGTGATATTGCCGGCCTCGTCGTAGGTGTAGGTGGCGGACTTGTCGACGCCGGGGACGTCCTGGCGGTCGACGCGCGAGTTGCGCAGGCGCTGGGTGCCCCACTCATAGGTGTTGGTGACCTGGGTGAGCTTGGACCCGGCCGCCTGGTAGGTGTACTGCAGCGGCTTGCCCGTGAGGCTGTATGTGGTGTCGGTGACGTAGGTCAGGCCGCCGCTGCCCACGAGGGTCTTGGGCCGCAGGATCTCGTCGTAGGTGGGCGTGATGACCTCGGCGGACAGTGCGCCGGCTGCCGGGTAGCCGACGGACGACACGGTGCCGTCCATGTTGTAGTTGATCGTGCTCTGGTACGAACCGGCCAGAGCACCGTTGGCGGTGGTGGCGGGGATCGTGGTGGTGGTGCGGTGGGGGCGGTAGAGGGTGTCGTAGAGGCCGTAGGTGGTGGTGTAGGCGTCCGAGCCGACGTAGCGGGTGGCCGAGGAGAGCTGTCCTTCGTAGCCGAGGGGGTCCCACACGCGCTTGGTCAGCAGCGTGCCCGTCGCGCTCCCGGAGCGGGTTTCCAGATCACGACCGAGGTTGTCGTAGATGCGGGTGATCTTCTTGTCGTCCGCGGTGGTGGCCGGATCACCCTGGCGGGTGGAGGAGATCAGTTCACTGCGGTCACCGTAGACCGACACACTCGTGCCCGCGTCGGGGTCGACGGACTTGGTCTGGTTGCCACGCAGGTCGTAGCTGTAGGACCACTGGTTGCCCGCCGGGTCGGTGACCTGGTCGAGTTGACCGGCCGGGGTGTAGCGGTAGAGCGTCTTGTCCGGGGTTCCGGTGGGGGTGGAGCCGTGGTACTGCCACAGCTCGGTGGTCTGTCCGCGTACGTCGGTCAGGGTGGTCGTAGCCGTTGCACCGGTCGGTGGCGTGACGGTAACGCGGTCGCCGCCGTAGGAGGTCGCGGTGGTGGCCAGGGTGGCGCCGTGGTCGCTGTTGCCCTCGACCTGCTGGCTCTTGGTCAGGCGCCCCAGACCGTCGTAGGTGTTCCAGGTCTGCGTCTCCACCGACAGCGCGTCATCCAGGGCGAACAACCCCGTGGAGGGCGCCTTGGTGGCGTAGTACGGCGCGAACGACTTCGCGGTCAGGCCACGCTCGTCGTAGAAGGTGTCGGCGACCAGCATCCCGCCGTTTGGACCCGGAGCCTGGATCTGACGTGGGCGCAGGAAGCCGTCGTAGAGGGTGTAGGTGGTCTGGCGCCCGATGCCGGCGAGCGTAGTGGTTCCCACGGCGATCGGCTTGTCGGCCACTGTGCTGTAGCTGTACTCGTGGTTCGGGGTGTCGCTGGTCTTGTTGCGGTTGGGCAGCCACACCTTCAACTTGCGGCCCAGCGCGTCGTAAGTGGTCTCGGTCTTACGTGCGTTGGTGTCCTGTTCGGTGACCGGTAGCCCACGGATCGGCTCCAGAGTCGTCGTCTGGGTCTGGGCAGTGGCTGCGTTTCCGACGGTGGCCGGCGGCGTGGTGACGGTTACCGTCGTGGGAAAGCCCGTGGCGGGGCTGTAGGCGGTCGTGTGCGTGCGGCCGTCGGTACGGTCGCCGCGCACCGGGGCGGTGGTCTCGGTCGCGGTGACGTTGCCGGTGAGGTCGGTGGCCGCGGTCTGCCGGGCGTAGGAGTCGTAGGTGATTCCCGATTCCAGGTAGGTGGCCGTGGTGCCGTCGTGCGACTTGAGGGTCGCGATACGGGTGGCGTCGCCCTTGGTGGGGACGGCGCCGTAGGCCAGTCCGTCGTAGGCGGTGCGGGTGTCGGAGAGGACGTCCTTGGTCCGGTCGGGCGTGACGGAGCAGGAGACCGCGACCGTCTCGACCCGGGCGACGGCGTCCAGAATCCACTTGGTTCCGGTGGCGGTGCCGGGGTCGGCGTAGGTGGTGCGGGTGCACTTGCTGTCGGTCGCGGAGGTGTTGGCGCCGTAGTCGCGGACCTCGGTGACGCGTCCGGCGACGTTCTCGTGTCCGTATGAGACGTACGTGTTGCGCCAGTTGGTCCCTGCCCCGCCGTCCAGGGAGGTGTACGCGGTGGAGTTCAGGGTGCCGGCGAGGTTGGCGGTCGTGGTGCCCCAGGAGCGCACCCGCTTGGCCGTCTCGTAGTGCCAGGGCGTGTTCAGGGTCTTGGAGAGGATCTTCCCGCCGGGACCGCTGTAGTTCTCCGTCTTGTACTCGAAGCCGGCCGCCGAGTCGTGGTCGACGATGGTGTTGCCGTTGTCGTCGGTGACGGACACGGCCTTGGTGCCACCGGACGGAGCGGCCCTGTCGCCGTCCATGCCACGCAGGAAGTAGTGGTCGCTCTGCGACTTCATCCCCACCGGGTCCTGGCCGCCGGTCTGCACGCGCACATGCCCGTAACCGCGGTAGCTGGACCAGGTCTTGTGCTTCTCCTTCGTCAGCCCGTCATCGTCGTCGTAGTGCCAGGCCGCCCCGTCGAGGTAGGTGTAGCGGGTGACCATGTCGGGGGCGTTGGAGTTGGTGCGATCCGTGCGGGTGACGGCGTCGACCACGTACTTGTTGAACCACTGCAACTGCGGATCGGCGTAGCCGGGTTTGGGGGCGTAGACGGGGAAGCAGCGCGTGATGTTGGACTGCGGGGTGGGCGGGCTGTCCGGGTTGCAGGCCGCTGCGGAGTATGCCACGTCGATCTGACCACCGGACTCGTCCGAGATCGTGGAGAGGCGTTCCTTGATGAACGGTGCCAGGTCGTCGCCCAGGACGTCGGGGCGGTTGGGGCGCTGGTCGTACTCGAACGTCACCTTCGGCAGCGGGACGTCGGTGGCGGTGTCGGCCTTGCCGATGTGCTGCACATCGTCCAGCAGCAGCTGGTAGTCGGTGTCCGCCATGCCCCAGCGGTGGTTCATCGTCCAGGAGTCCACCGGCGCGTACGTGCCGTCCGTCTTCAGTACCTGGGTGGTGACGTCCGTCAGGCGCAGCCGGGTCCAAAAGCTCGGGGAGGCGGACTTCGTGCAGTCCACGCCGGACTTGCAGTTCAGGTCCCAGGGGGTGTCGTACCAGTAGAACGACTGGGTGTCGATTGAGGACGCCGTACACGTCACGCCCGACTCCGGCAGGCAGCGCTCCTTGGAGGTGAAGTCGACCTTCGCCAGCGCCTTCGTGCTGTAGATTCCGGTGTCCTTGAAGCCGTACTCGATACGGTCCAGCGAACCGCCGCGATCGTAAGACGTCTCATCGGCCGCCTTGAGATTGCGGGCGTAGTAATTGGATTCCTTGTCGTAGTAGTAGGCGATCGCGTTGCCGTGCACGTCGATGGCAAGGTCGAGGTTCCATCGCCAGGCCTGCTGACACCACGACGTCTCGAAGGTCGACCCGTGGCAGGGCTCGTTCGCATCGTCACCGTAGACAGGGGCGGTCCAGGCGGAGTCGGAGGTCTCCTTGTCCGTCGCCCAGCCCTGCAGTCGGTTGTAGCCGAAGTAGTAGCGGGTGCCGTCGGTGGTGGTCACCCGCCAGTACTCGTCGTCGTTGTCGCCGTTGGCCCGCACGTTGGTGGAGCTGCCGAAGATCCTGGTGACCTTCGTGCCGTCATCGCCCTTGATCTTGAACTCGTTCGCGGTGCCGGTCGGGATCAGCTCCCCCGCACGGCCGTTGAAGGAGATCGTGGCGTTGTCGTACGCCCAGCACAGGTCGCCCGGATCTGTCCCGTTCACACTCGTGACGTTGTCGTCCGCACACGACTTGTAGCTGCGCTCGATCGACCCCGGCCACAGGTTGAAGCCGTCACCGGCCCACGAGGACTGGTTGTTGGTGTTGGCTGTACGCCCGTCCACACCCCCCGAGCTGTAGGACAGGCCCACCTTCGGCGAGAAGCCGCCCGGCACACCGGGAACGCCCATCGTGTACGACCAGCCGAAATCACCGGTGCTGAGATTGGTACTCCAGGTCGCGGACGCCGCGAGAGGGCTGGCTGCGTAGTCGCCCTGGTCGCTCGATGCCCCGGCGGTGACCGCCAGGACCAGGGGGGCGCCGGCGGTCAGCAGCGGACCGCTGTCCGCTGCTTGCACGTTCAGCGAAGTCGCCGTCAGAGTTCGGGTCTTGGGATCGTTGTGGGAAGCGACCGGCCTCGCGGTCGAGCAGTGATTCAGCTCGGGGGTGGTGGTGGCACAGGCCGGCAGCTGCACAAGTTGCAGTCGGCGCGCCCACGCTCCGCCGTAGGACTGGGCGAAGGCGGAGTAGTCCACTGCTATCTGGACGTCGCCGCTGGACGCGCCGAGGGTGGGGATGACGGAAAGCAGGGGCCCGTCCACTCCCGCACGGCGAGAGGTCTTCCGGTCATGGAGGCGTACGGTCGCCTCGCCCCTGAACACCTCGCGTTTCGCGCTCTTGGACTTGGCGGCCGGAGCGCCCACCGTGATGGGCAACGCGCCAGCCCGCGCACGGGCCTCCTTGGCGCTGCCGGAGCCCTTCAGCGTGACCGTGGCGCTTCCGGGAGCCGGCCATATGTGCTTGGGTTGCTGTTCGGGGACACGTGGCTGGCCATCTCTCTTGCGGGGCTTCATCTTCACCCCGTGACCCGACAGCGGTTTCTCCGAAGCCGGAATCCCGGGCAGGTCGTCCGCCTGCGCTGGCGTCGAGGTGATCGCGCCCTGCAGCAAGGTGCCGACCATCACGGCGGAGACGAGCACCGCGATCCGGCGGTTTGTGTAGAAACGTGTCCTCATGCCATCCCTGCTTCAAAGTGGTGCACGTAATGCCCCGTACGCGGGGCGGAGAAGTCTCTTTGGTACGAAACCTGCGAGCCGCAGCCCTTGGAGGGGCGGAGACGTATACGTCTCCGCCCCTCCAAGGGGCCTCGCACTATGGCCCCTTGGCTGTCAGAAGCTCGGTCTCGCTGGCCAGCGCCTGGATCTGGGTGTCGCTCAGCACACCCTGGAACGCCCACACGTCGTCGATCGCGCCCGGCCAATACTCACCCCAGCTGCTCGCGCCGGTCTTCGCCCGGCCGAGTTGCAGGCCCTTGGTCGCATCGAACGGCGCCGCACTCGAGCTCCACGACACCCTCGTGACGCAGCCCGCCTCGTTTGGCTTACCGTCGCCGTCGTCGTCCGCACATACGTTCTGTACCAACTCCTTGTCCACGTACAGGCGAATCTGGCCGCCGAAGGCATCGCCCATGGCGTCGTAGACCACCGCGATGTGGTTCCACGAGGTGCCGTTCTGGAAGTTGGTGTGCGTAGCCACCACCGTGCCCGCGGTCGTGGAGTCCGCATCGTAGACTCGCAGCTCCCAATGACCGCTCACCGACTGCCCATCGGTCGATTCCGGCGGCGGTGCGTCCGGTACGTAGCGGACCTTGAAACCGTTGGTGTTACTGCCGACTTGACTCAGCACCGTCACCGGCTTCTGCGGTCGCCCCAGGGCGAAGACCCGCGCCGCCACAGTGAAACTGGTGTTGGTGTGCACGGGCGAGGTGCTCGTACTCGCATAGCCCGTGACGCCGTCCAGCAGCAGGCCGCCACCCTGTCCGAAGAAGTCCGCGCTGGGGTCGACCTGCGCACCACTTCCCAGAGTCAGCGGATGCTGCCCCTGCTGCACTGTCACATCGTCCGGCGAGACAGCAGGGCTGCCGGAAGCCGTGTTCAGCTTCCAGCGTCCCTCGACCAGTGCACGGGCGTCGTACATCGTGGAGATCTCTCCGCTGGGGAGCATCCGGTCGAAGACCTGCACGTCGTCGATCTGTCCGGGGAAGAAGCTGGCCGCAACCCCGCCGTAGGAGCCGGCGCCGATCACCATTGGTTTGCCACCGTGCCACGTGTTGACGTGGTCGACGTAGTCGACGTACTTGCCGTTGACGTAAAGCCGCAGTTGCCCGGCCGGCTGGGAGTACACACCCGTCAACAACGTCCACTCCCCCGGCGCGATGGCGTTCGGGTTGTTCACCGTGGCGCGGGTGATACCGCTGGTGGTGCTGTCGGTGTCGTAGTTGTTGAACGACCAGCCGTAAGTGGTCGAATAGTACAGCTCGAAGGCCGACTTCTGGTCGCCGGGCTGCGCGGCCACGATCGCCGAGGCGGTCGGCTTCTTCGACAGCTTCACCCATGCCGATACGGTGAAGCTGCGCATCGTGTGGACATAGGGAGCACCGGTGGTGGCGTAGTCGTTAACACCGTCGAACGTCGCCGCGTTGCCGTCAGGGGTGTCCTCCCCTGCGACGACGCCGCCCTGGTAGACGGCCGGGAAAGCGTCGGCCTTGCCGCTCACCTCGGTGCGCGGTGCGCCGTCCGCGTCGGTGGGCGTCTCGTCCAGCTTGAACACCGCCCGCGCCGGACGACCGTTGCCCATCGGCTGCTTGTTGTAGAGGGCTGTGATCTCCGACTGGGCCAGCCCCTTGTCGAAGAGCCGCACCTCGTCGACGGAGCCTGGGAAAAAGCTGTCGGCAACTCCGCTGTAGGAGCCGGCGCCGATCCGCAGTCCCCGGCGTGCATCCCACGGGGTGGTGTAGGGGGTGGAGCCTGCCAGGGTGCCGTTGACGTAGAGCTGCAGGACGTCGTCCACGGAGTTGTACAGCCCGACCAGGTGCACCCACTCGCCGGTCTTCACTCCACCGGCTGCCGATTGCATGGCCCGAACCGGGGTGGCGTTAGCAGTGTCGGCCGTGTACTGGTTGAACGCCCACCGCTGATACCCGCTGGAGTAGTACAGCTCGAACCCCGGACTATTGTTGCCCGGCTGCGCGGCAATGATCGCAGCCTCGGACGGCAGCGTCGACATGTTCACCCACGCCGACACCGAGAAGGACAGCGACGTGTCCACCGTCGCAAGGTCCGACTCCAGGTAGTCATCGACGCCGTCGAATGCTATGGAGGAACCGACCGCGCCCGTACCGCCCAGCGCCGGGTTGCCGTGGATGGCAAGGGTGCGCTCTCCTGCTGTGCCTACGCTCTGCGTGGCACCTGCCCTCTCGTCGAAACTCCACTGAGCCCGGGCGGGTTGACCGCTCGTCACGCGGAACATGTATGTGGTCTGCTCGTCCGTGGGACTGACGTTACCGGCGATATCCTTGGCCACGGCGGTGATGAAATTCAAGCCTGGCTTTGGCGCAGCGATCGACACACTCTTCTCGGCACCCCCCGAGGTTGTGATCGTGTGGGCACTGTCACACACGGGATCACTGTTAATGCCCCAGCAGTACTTCACGACGTCCGAAGACGAGGAGTCGAACGTGAACGTACCGTGGCGGCCCACTCCGTCGTACCATTTGTCGCCCGGATCTCCGGTCATCGAGCCCGGGTAGTCCCCCGAAGCAATCTTGGGTCCGGATGGGACAGAAGTGTCGTACTGAAAGTAGCAGTTGGTCGCGTTTCCATCGGACACCCAGGGCGACCAGGCGGCCCCGTCGCTGACCCGCACCGACCACGAGACCAGCTTGTTCGCCGGGATCATAGTCGGCAATTGAACACCGAAGTCCGAGCCGGCCGCCTTGTATCCGGTGATGACGTTCCAGCGCATGGAGGTGCCGTTGCCATCACCGGTATCCCAGAAGACACCAAACTGGACCTTGACCCGATCCTTGTCCGGGTCAGTGATGTTGTTCGCCGTCACGTACGGACGCGAGCGTACCCAGTCCTTGTTCGCAACCGAGTCACAGTCACCACCCGGGCTCATCGCCAACTGGGACATCGACGGCTGCCGAGGCGGCACGTTGTACGTCACCCGTAGATAAGCGTCGTCAGTGAACCGCTTCCACGCATACCGGTCACCCTCATCCTTTGCCTTCAGACCGAAGGTGGTGTAGGAATCACCGCGTGCAGCAGCATACTTCACCCCATCAATGGCGTTGAACTCCACATCGGCCGGGCCCGCGCACCCATCCCCGCCGTAGGCCACGTCCCGGTAGGACAGGTAGTCCAGCCAGTCATCCGCCGAGTTATCCCACGTCGTCGTAGCTCCCATCCCCTTGGTACGCCACAGCTCGACTGTCCGCCCGTCACAGGAGGCAGACCACGTCTCGTGGGCGACAAACTCCGCGCTGATGATCGTCTTGCCGTCGAAGCGGGCGGTGGGGAACTTGTAGAAGAGCCGCTTGGTGTCGTACGGCGCGCAGTACGACCAACCGCAGTAGCCGACCCCCTGGTTGGAGTCGCCGTTGAAGCGGTACTGCGGCGAGTCGTGCCAGTACTTCGACACCATCGTCCAGTCACCCGCCTTGGGGGTGTACGACTGGGGGTCGATCATCACAGGCCATTGGGTCTGCTCGTCCTTCAGCAGCCTCTGGTCGGGCGTCAACCGCAGCTCCTTGGCCGCCGACGCCACCTCCAGGCCGATCGGCGCCACTCGGGACAGTTCTCCCGGACCGTCCGAAACGGTCGTGGTCGACCGTGCGCTCACCGTGTCGGGCACACCGGCCGAGTCCCACATGATCGGCTTCAGTGAGGTGAACACCACGCCGCCCGCGCTCTTGTCCAGCGCCTCCAGCCGGCCGTCGGGCGTCTCGTGTACATCAAGACCGGGGGCGTTCAACCCGAAGGTGATCTCCGCCAGTTCAGGATTCGCCGCCGCCTCGGGCGTGTGGACCACCAGCAGCTCGTGGTAGCCGTCGATGTCCGCTCGCAGGGTCAGGTCCACGCCCGGCAGTACGGATTCGTAGGTGGCCGTGTCCCCGTTGAGGGTCGGCACAGGCAGCGGCTTCGGCCAGGAGATGGCCATCTTCCGCCCCACGCGGTCCAGCTCTACGAGGGGAGCCGACGTGCCACCGTGGGAGAACCGCATACCGACCGCGGCGACCTTGGGGCCGACCGATCCGTCGGGGCGTATCTCCAGGGTGTTGTCGATCGCCTTCCACGCCCCGCCCACCCGCGCCCGTACCGGCCGCAGATGCTGCACCACCTCGCGCTTGCCCTCGGGGGTGGCGAAGGTCTCGCTCGACTCGTCCCGCAGCGAAATGATCTCCACGTTCGCGTCCGTGTCCGCCGCGAGGGACTCAGCAGCAGCCTCCGTCTGCGCGCTCTTGGCCGCCGGAGTGGGTGAGAGGGGCGGCGCGGCAGCAGGCGTGGAGGCCGCGGCGGGGATGGACAGCACACCCGCGAGCAGCGCTGCTACAAGCCCTGCTCCTCCCATCGACCAGGGCATACCGTTTCGATGCGAACGCATCCGATGGCCACGTACCCGTTGCACGACGTTCCCCTCCCCCACACCTTGCGATCAGAAGAAGATCGCAGGCGGAAATCTAGAGAAGGAAGCAGCAGCACGTCTACACAGGTAGATTGGGGAGAAATAGGGTCTTGTCTTGATCTACTTCCTTATAACGTCGATGTGATGCCCGCCACGCGACGACTGGATATGCGACGCCCAAGACGTACGCCGCCCCCCGTCGCACCCCTACGGCCACCGGCACGCCTCCCGCCACACCCCCAGGTCCAGCCGCTTGCGCATCGAGCTGAGGTGCAGGCGGCGGCTCTGGCGGCAGAACGCCGACGGGGGGAGTTCGTACTCCACGTGGAAGACCGCCTTGCCGGCGGTCGTGAACGGGCGCAGGTCGGCGCACTCGCCGTTCTCCGCGCACTCCTCGTTCACCGCGAAGTCGAAGTCGGGCAGCAGTTCCGGGATCTGCTCCACGTCGTTCTTCAGGCCCACCGCCAGGCCCCGTTCGTGGGCCAGCGCCGCCAGCATGCGGTTGTACGTGAGCTGGTCCTGCGCCGTCAGGTCGAAGCCCGTGTCGTTGGCGAAGCCGTCCATCAGGTCGGGCTCGACCGCGTCGAAGCCCTTGTCCGCGCACATGTCGAAGCGGGCCGCCATCAGCGGGCGCAGTACGTCCAACCGCCGGATGTCCAGCCAGCGTTCGCCCGCCCAGCCGTTGCCCTCGCCCAGGACGGAGTCGGGGAAGCGGTCGGCGTCCGGGCGGTACTCCTCCCAGGCGCCCGCGTTGACGTAGCAGATCACCTTGCGGCCGGCGGCGTGCAGCTCGGCTACGACCGAGGCGTCGTTCTCGAAGCCGTCGATGTCGTAGACGGGGACGTCCACGGAGGTGTCGACCCGGCCGCTGAGCTGCCACTGCCAGGGCTGGCCGGGACGGGGGCGCCAGTGCTCGCCCGGCTCGCGGTCCTCCTGGACGGGGGACGGCGAGGGGGGCCGGGGATCACCCGGCCCCCCGCAGCCGGCCACCACGACGGCGGCCAGCGTCGCCAGCAGCGCCCTTCTCAGCCCGTCGGCACCGACACCCATGGATTTCTCCCGTCTCCCGGTACCGCACAGTGCACCCCGGCACCGCGCTGGCGCGCGAGTCGGGCGACCAGGTCGTGCAGTCCCTCGGGCACCCCGTAGACCAGGTGGCAGAAGCGCTCCGCGCGGTGCCGCCTGGTCCACGCCGGTACGGGCGTCTGGGTGTACGTCTGCCAGGTGCCCTCGAAGGTCACCAGCAGATCCGCCGCCTGGGCGTAGTCGGGATCGGGGTGGACTCCCGGGTTGAGAACGACCGTTCGAGCGCCCTCCGCGCGCGCCGCCCGGATCATCGCGCGGGTGCCCGGCAGCCGGTCGGCGCCCGAGGGCGCGCGGTCGAGGAAGGCGCCCTGCGCGCCGTACCACTCGCGGTAGCGGCGCATGTCGCGGCCCACGTCGCCGGAGGCGCGCACCCCGTACGCCAGGTCGGCGTAGCCCAGGACCCGCACCCCGGCGGCGCGCAGGGGCTCGCACGCCTGCGCGAACGCCGGGTCGAAGGCGCGCCCGGGGCCGTCGGCCACGTTCAGCACGACCCCGTACAGCCCCGGCGCCGCCCGCACCAGCTGCCGCCAGGGCTGCGGGTCGACGGCCGGGTGCACGTACATCGGCACCAGCAGAGAGCCGGGCGCCGGGCCCACCGCCGCCAGGGGGCGGCGGTGGGCCGGCGTGCGCGGCGCCGGTGACTGCGGGGGTCGGCGCGGCACCGGGCGCCTGCCTATGTCGGGCAGTCCGTCCAGCGCCGGCACACTCGGTCGCCTCACCCCTCGGCCCACATGTCCTTGAGGGACTGGGCGAGGGTGAGCTCCGGGCGCCAGCCGAGCGCCCGGTCGGCCGCCGAGACGTCCGCCTGCTGCCAGGGGACGCCGGAGGAGCGGGCGGAGTCCAGCTCCGCCGCCTCCTCGATCCGGCCGTCGAAGCCGGCCGCCTCGACGAGCCCCTCGACCAGGGCGCGGACCGGGACGGCCCGCCCGCCGGCGATGTTGAGGACGCGCGGGAGCGCGCCGTCCGGGCAGCGGGTGGTGACCGCGAGGGCGACCGCGCGGGCGATGTCGCGCGCGTCGACGAAGTCGCGCACGGCCGCCAGCGTTCCGGTACGGATCACGCCGGCGGGGTCCGCCGTCCGCAGTTCGTGCACCAGCCGCCCCGGCAGGGAGGTGGCCGGGGCGCCGGGCCCGATGACGTTGAACACCCGCAGCACCACGGCGTCCAGGGCCGATTGGGCGACCGCGAGCGAGCCGGCGAGCTTGCTCGCCCCGTACAGCCCCTGCGGGCAGGTCGGCGCGGACTCGGTGACCGGGACGTCCCGGGCGACCGCGCCGTACTCGCCGGCGGAGCCCAGGTGGACCAGCCGCGCGTGCGGGGCCGCCGCGGCCAGGGCGGCGCAGAGCGTCGCCGGGCCGCGGGCGTTGACGCCGATCATGGTGAGCGCGTCGCCGGCGACGGCGCCCGCGCAGTTGACGACCGCGTCCGGGGAGAGGGAGGCGAGGAGCCCGGCGAGGTCGCCGACCCCCGCCGTGCCCAGCTCCGCCGCCGCGCGCGGGACGGGGACGACCTCGGTCACCTCCGGGCCCGCGTTCAGCTCGGCCAGCACCTGGCGGCCGAGCCAGCCGGTGCCGCCGAAGAGTACGACGCGCATCGGGGTCGTCACGCTCCCTTCAGGAGGAGGTCGCGGTAGGTGGTGAACTCCGCGTTGGCACGGTCGTAGTCGTCGGGGCGGCCGATGTCCAGCCAGTAGCCGCCGAAGTCGTAGGAGTGCGGCGGGCGCTTGCCGTTCAGCAGGTCGAGGACCAACTCGTCGAAGCCGAGCGGCAGTCCGGGCGTGTAGCCGGCCAGGGTGCGGCGCGAGATGCCGTAGACGCCCATGGAGACGCGGTAGTCCAGGCTCGGCTTCTCGGTGAAGGCGACCACGTCGCCGTTGCCGCTGTCGGTGGTCAGCACCCCGAAGTCGATGTTGACCGCGCGCTTGTGGGTGGCGATGGTCAGCGGGGCGCCGGCCTCCTGGTGGCTGCGCAGGACGTCGCCGAAGTCCAGGTCGGTGAGGATGTCGCCGTTCATCACGAGGAAGTGCTCGGGGAGGCGGTCGAGCATGGGCAGCAGCGGGCCCATGGTGCCCAGCGGGCTGTCCTCCATGGCGTAGTCGACCTTCAGGCCCCACTGGGAGCCGTCGCCGACGTAGGCGCGGATGATCTGGCCGAGGTGGCCGATGGCGAGGGTGATGCTCGTGAAGCCGGCGCCGGCGAGCTGGCGCATCACGATCTCGAGGATCGGGTGCTGGTCGCCGATCGGGACGAGCGGCTTGGGCAGCGCGGTGGTGTACGGGCGCAGTCGGACGCCCTTGCCTCCGGCGAGGATGACAGCGTGCATGGTGCGGGTTCCCCCCTGGTCGTTCGCTGGGTGTTCAGCGGTGGTGCTCATGTCGGTGGGTGATCGGTCCGTTGTGGGCTGGTGGGTACGGGGTGGGGCCGGGTGGTCGCGCCGGCCTCAGATGTTGTAGGCGGACGTCTTGTAGCGGGCGAGGTTCGCCGGGTCGCGGAAGAAGCGGATGGTGTGCTCCAGCCCTGCCTCCAGGGTGTGTTCGGGCTTCCAGCCGGTGGCCTCGCGCAGCCGGGTGGCGTCGCACAGCAGCCGCATCACCTCGGAGCCGGCGGGGCGCAGCCGCTGCGGGTCCTCCTCGACGGTGGCCTCGCTGCCCATCAACTCCACGACCAGCCGTACCAGTTCGCCGACGGAGACCTCGACGCCGGTGCCGGCGTTGAAGACCTGGCCGACGACCTGCTCGGCCGGGGCGGTGCCGACGGTGAGGAAGGCGGCGGCCGTGTCGCGTACGAACATGAAGTCGCGGATCGGACGCAGGTCGCCGAGCTTCAGCACCGGTGCGCCGGCGGCCAGTTGGCCGATGACGGTGGGGATGACGGCGCGCATCGACTGGCGCGGGCCGAAGGTGTTGAAGGGGCGCAGGGTGACCGCCGGGATGCCGAAGCTGGCGACGTAGCTGCCGACGAGCTGGTCGGCGCCGGCCTTCGAGGCGGCGTACGGCGACTGGGCGTTGACCGGGTGGGTCTCGGCGATCGGCACGGTCTGCGCGGTGCCGTAGGTCTCGCTGGTGGAGGTGTGCACCATGCGCGGGACCTGTGCCTGGCGGACGGCCTGCAGCACGTTGAGGGTGCCCGTCAGGTTGGTGTCGATGTAGCTGTGCGGGGCCTGGTACGAGTACGGGATCGCGATCAGCGCGGCCAGGTGGTAGACGCACTCGACGCCCTCCACCAGGCCGGCGACGGAGCCGGGGTCGCGGACGTCGCCGAGGACGATCTCGACGTTCGCCGCCGTGTCGGGGTGCAGGGTCTCCAGCCAGCCGTGGCTGCCGAAGGAGTTGTACTGCACCATCGCCCGCACCCGGTGGCCGGCGGCGACGAGCGCCTCCACCAGGTGGGAGCCGATGAAACCTTCGGCGCCGGTGACTGCTGCCAGGGGAGCCGAGGGCGCCAGAGGAGGGGTCATGGAAGTGCGTGCCTTTCGGTCGGTCGGTCGTACGGGGTGGTCGTACCGGGTGGTACGGGTCGCGCCGCGGGCCGGGGCTCAGCGGTGCGAGGTCGCGCGGGCGAGGACCGTCAGCGCGAGGACCAGGAGGACTGCCGTGGCGCAGAGCGCGACGGTCAGCTGGGCGCCTGCGGGGCTGGCCGACTGGCTGCCGAGCAGGGCGAGTTGGACGATGGCCGCGGCGCCGCAGACCAGGGCCGGCGGCCAGGCGGTGCCGAGTGCCTGCAGGAGCAGGGCGAGCCACAGCACGGCGCCGAGCGCGGCCAGGGACAGGAGCGCCAGGTCGGCGGGCTGGCGCAGCAGCAGGGCCAGCAGGGTCAGCAGGCCGAGGTAGCCGGCCAGGGTGCTGAGCAGGACGGCGGCGACTCCGGCGCGGAAGACGGCCAGGGTGTGGCCGTGGCGCAGGACGGCCAGGGTGCGGCTGCGGATGCGGTAGAGCAGCCACTCGGCGCCGCCCATGCTGAGGGTGAGGGCGAGGGTCGCGGGGCCGGCGAGGGGTGCCCCGGCCCCGTAGCGCAGGATGCCGCCGACGGCGGTGGTCAGGGTGAGCAGTCCGGCGGCGAGGCCGAAGAGGCCGTAGGGGATGGAGCGGACGGCCGGGGGCGGCGGGGTGAGCTGCTCCTGGACGGCCCGCTCCAGCGCGGTCAGCCGGCCGGGGCGGGCGGCCCAGTCCTCCA
Source organism: Streptomyces polyrhachis (assembly GCF_042663125.1). Lineage (NCBI taxonomy): Bacteria > Bacillati > Actinomycetota > Actinomycetes > Kitasatosporales > Streptomycetaceae > Streptomyces > Streptomyces polyrhachis. Next base: position 74,704 of record NZ_JBHSZO010000024.1, read on the forward strand.
CCAGTGCCCGGGTGACCACGCCGGCGGCGGCGAGGACCGCGAGGGCGACGGTGCCGCCCAGCAGGGCGGTCAGCAGTCCGTCGGAGACGTCGGCGACGGTGAGCACGCCGGCGCCCAGCACGGTGGGGGCGAGGGCGGCGAGGAGCAGCTTCTCGCCGCCCATCACCAGCAGGACCGTCGCGGCGCCCAGGTAGCAGGACTGCCCGGCGGCGAAGACGCCCGCGGCGGCGGTGTCGGGCACCACCACGGCGGGGACGGCGACCGCGAGGGTGCCCAGCGGGGCGCCGACCAGCATGCAGCGGGCGGCCGCCGCCCGGCCGCCGTCGCCGATGGCGAGCAGCAGGTAGGCGCGGTGGGCGAGGGCCTGGTTCCAGGCCCAGCCGAAGAGGACGGAGACGGCCAGCACGGCGCCGCCGGCGGGCAGGCCGAGGATGTCGGGGGCGCCGGCGGGGAGCAGCCGGGCGCCCAGCACGTAGCCGAGGCCGGGGAGGGCGAAGAGGACGCCGCGCAGGACGCAGCGCCAGGGGTCGGTCTGCCAGGGGTCGGGGGCGGCCTCCGGCTCGGGGTAGGCGCGCGGCGCCCGTTCGTACAGCTCGGCGGCCAGCTCGAAGACGGAGCGGCGTCCGTAGCGCTCGCGGACCTGCTCGTCGGTGAGGCCCTCGGACTCCAGCACCGCGGCGACCTCGTCAGGGTGCACGGCGGCCGAGCAGACCTCCAGGAGGCGGCCGTCGAGGCTGGGCAGCGCATGGGCGCCCTCGGTGGGGATGAGCCGCAGGGGGCCGCTCACGAGGCGGCCCCCTTCCGCAGGCGCGGGCGCGGCAGGGCGTCCGCGTGCCGTATGTCGAGGAGTTCGCGGTAGATGGTGCGGAAGGAGTCGATGGTCTGGCGCAGGGTGAACTGCTCCACGACCCGCAGCCGGGCCGCCTGGCCCATCGCGGTGCGCCGCTCGGGGTCGCGCAGCAGCTCCAGCGCGGCGCGCGCCATGGCCTGGGGGGCGCGCGGCGGTACGACGAGGCCGGCGTCGCCGGCTGCCTCCCGGACGCCGCCGACGTCGGTGGCGACCGTCGCGCGGCCGCAGGACATGGCCTCGATGAGGGTGAAGGGGAAGCCCTCGCTGATGCTGGAGAGGATCACCACGTTGCCGGCGGCGTAGGCGTCGCGGATGTCGGGGACGCGGCCTTCGAAGACGACCGGGGCGGGCGCGCTCCCGGCTGCCCCGCCGTCCTCCGCGCTCTCCCCGTCCGGCTTCGCGCCGCTCTCCTCGTCCGGCTTGGCGCCGCCCTCCCCCACCGCGCCGCACAGCTCCACCGCCAGCGCCATGCAGCGCTCCCGGTAGGCCTTCGCGTCGCCGGCCGTGCCGCCGAAGATCCGCAGCCGGGCCTCGGGGACCTCCTCGCGGACCAGGGCGAAGGCGCGGATGAGTGTCTCCAGGTCCTTGATCGGGTCGATCCGCCCGGCCCAGACCAGGGTCGGCGCCTCGGGCTCGGGCCCGGCGAGGGGGAAGGCCTGCGGGTCGACGCCGTTGTAGACGGTGCGGATGCGCTCGGGCTCGGTGCCGCCGTGCTCCTCCCAGCGGCGGTTGTAGTCGCTGCCCGGGGTGACCAGGGCGGCGCTGCGGTAGGTCTCCTCCATCAACTGGCGGAAGAAGCCCAGCAGGAGTGCCTTGACGGGCCAGCGGTGGTCGCCGGCGCGGTAGCCGATGTAGCGCTCGCGCAGGTAGAGGCCGTGCTCGGTGAGGAGCAGGGGCACGCCGTGCACGGCGCGGGCGGCCAGCCCCGGCAGGGTCGCCAGTCCGCCGCTGACCGCGTGGGTCACGCCCGTACGGGGCAGGGGGGCGTGCAGCGGGCGCAGGGCGTGCTCCAGCAGGTCGGTGGCGGTCAGGGCGTCGGCCAGGGTGGGGCGGGCGGCCGCGACGGGCAGCCCGGGGGTGGTCCACAGGGTGTGCAGCAGGCGGACGGCCGCCTCGGTGCGCAGGGCGGCGGAGAGCCGGCCGCGCTGGGCCCAGCCGGCGAGTTCGTACAGCCCGGTGGCGAAGCGGTCCTCCTCCCAGGGGTCGGTCAGCGCGGTGAGGAAGCCCTCGTAGCTGTCGAGGAACTCGCGCCGCTCCCGCCCCCGGGGGGCCCGGCCCTCCGGGGGCGGGCCCCACAGGGGGACGGCGGTGACCTCGCCCATGGAGGTGGGCGGCTGCCAGGTGAGCGGCTCGCGGCCGGTGCCCGTCAGGGCGAGGACCCGGAAGTCGAACTCCGGCATGGCGCGGACCAGTTGGTCGCACCAGACGCTGACGCCGCCCTGGCTGTGCGGGTAGGTGCCCTCGGTGAGCAGGGTGATGCGGTCCGCGCAGTAGCGCAGTGCCTCTAACGTGATGACCATCGCCTGTTCCTCTGGTCCGGCTCCGTCGCCTGGGTCGCCTGATCGCCTTGCCGTCGTGCCGCTCGCGCTCAGCGGCGGGTCTCGTCGCCGGGACCGGCCGGTACGGGCTCGGTGACACCCTCGGGCAGCGGCATCCGCTTGCCGGCGGGCTGCTCGGTCTCCGTGGCGCGCAGGGTGGCGTTGGCCGGGGCGGCGGGGGCGGCGGTGAGGTCGAGGGTGACGCGGTCGGAGAGCAGCGTCGGCGCCGCCCAGCCGGAGAGGAGCCCGGCATAGGGGCTGCCGAAGGGGGCGGAGTAGAGCAGGGCGGTCTGCCGGGTGCCGGGCGGCATGGTGGCGGTGATCTTCATACCCGCCGGCGCCTTGACGGTGACGACGTCGCCGATGCGGTACGCGGTGACCTTGCCGCCCTGGACGGCGGCGGCCCAGTCGGCCCGGCGGTCCAGCTCGGTGGCGAGGTCGGCCTGGCGGGCGTTGACCAGGGGGGTGTTGTCGGCGAACAGGGCGCGGTAGTCGGCCAGTACGCGGTCCAGCACCGGGTAGGCGATGCGGTCCTCGGCGAGGTTGGACTGGTGGATGAAGTGGGGCCGCGGGTTGTTGGCCGTGATGTGGCCCAGGGCGATGCGGGACTCCAGCGGGACGATGTACGAGCCGTAGCCGGCGGCGGTGTCCAGCGGTCCCGGCAGGCAGGTGGTGTTGTGGGAGTTGGCCTCGCAGATGCCGCTGCCGCCGTCCGCCGCGCGGGTATAGATCCAGTTGTACTCGTCGGTCTGCTCGGCCACGCGCCCGGCGTTGTAGAAGACGTTCATCGGGTAGCGGGGCACGGTGAGCGCGGAGCCGATCGTGCGCTGGTCGGGCTCGCGGGAGTTGTCGCTGGCGGTGGAGGTGATGTTGTTCGCCGTGAGCGCCGGGGCGAGGTTGGGGTTGTCGGTGGGCTGCTGCGGCAGGGTCTTCAGGCCGGAGTGCTCACCGGTGACCAGCTCGCCGGTGACCAGGGGGAGGTTCTTGCGCTGGCCCCAGGCGCGGTTGTCGGCGATCTGCTGGGCGATGTGCTCGCGGGAGGTCCACTGGACGGCGCCGGCGGCGTCGCGGGCGCAGCGCCAGGGGACGACCGAGGTGTCCTGGACGCAGCCGAGGTAGGTGTGGTCGAGGGTGTGGTTGGTCCAGCGGTAGGCGGCGCGGTCGGCGACGAGCTGGTCGGTGAGCGGGTCGGCGCCGCCGTGGGCGGCCTTGTAGGCCTCGCTGCCGCCGCCGTTGTAGACCATGTCGAGGGTGAAACCGCGCTGCTGGGACCAGGACTTGGCGTACTGGGCGTCCGCCGTGTTCATCCGGATGGGGTTGGTCGGCAGGTTGGGGTCGGCGCAGTCGACGTCGCCGGGGGTGCAGTTGGCGGTGCTGTTCCAGCGGTCGTCGGCGCCGAAGACGTCGTCGACGTGGACGGCGAAGTGGTTGCGGTCGGCGCCCAGGTGGATGCCCTGGGTGGCCCACTCCACGATGCCGCGGGCGAGGAGGCGGAACTGCCGCTGGTACTGGTTGTAGACGAAGGTCACGACCAGCTCGCGGCGCCCGTCGTGGGCGTACTCGCCGACCAGGCTGCCCTTGCCGGGCACCTCCAGGTACGGGGTGAAGGCGGCGCCGGCGGGCTGGGCGGCGTAGCCGTAACTCTCGCCGATCGCGGGGTCGTTGTCCTCGAAGGGGACGGCGCCGTCGAGGTAGCCGAAGGGGCCGGCCCTGCCGGCGGCGGTGAGCTGGGCGGTGGCGCCGTCGAGGCTGCCGCTGTAGGCGGGGGCCTGGAGGCCGACCTCGGGGCGGGCGTAGGTGTAGGCGTCGACCTGCCGGATGCCGAAGGCCTTCTCGTACGCGGCGAGGGCGGCCATCTCGGTGGAGTCGGCCCCGAAGGGGTTGTCGTTGGGGAGGACCACGGCCTGGTACTTGGCCCGCTTGCGTCCGTCGACCGTGTCGCTGAGGAAGGCGGCGTCGATCCGGGGGCGGGCCGCGTCGTCGAGCCGGACGGTGGTGTAGGGCGTGCCGGCGCTCTTCAGCTCGTCGGCGATGGCCCCCACGGCGGGTCCGCCGTCGTCGACGACGAGCAGCCGCAGATCGACGCGGGGCGTCGCTTCCGCGCCCTCGCCGCTGCTGGGCAGTACGAAAGTCAGCGAAACGGCAGCCGCGCATGCCGCGGCCAGTCGCCGGAACCGGCTCATGGTGATCCTCCCCCGGGAGGTGGCGCCCACGGTGGGCCCTCCCGCGAAAACATCTTGTGTGAGGAGAGGCGTTTGAAGTGGTGCGGCTACCCCATCGAGTGAGGGTGAAGTTTGGTGTTCGATTGACGCCCGAGCGGGTCCGGACTCCCGCTCGGGCGCTGGGTGTTGGGCGCCTGATCGGCGGCTAGAGCGCCGCGGCGGCGGGCTTGGCCATGCCGCGTACGGTGCGCGAGTCGACGTACTCGCCCATCGCCGTCATCTCCCACTCGCCGCTGTGCTGCCTGATCAGCTTGGCCATCATGACGCCCGTGCGCGGCTCGGAGGAGGTCAGGTCGAAGCGGACCAGCTCCTCGCCGGTGGCGGCGTCCAGCAGGCGGCAGTACGCCTTGGCCACGTCCGTGAACTTCTGGCCGGAGAAGGAGTTCACCGTGAAGACCAGGCCCGTGACCTCCGGCGGGAGGCCGCCGAGGTGCACGGTGATCGCCTCGTCGTCGCCGGCGCCCTCGCCGGTGAGGTTGTCCCCGGAGTGCTGGATGGTGCCGCCCAGGATCTGGAGCTTGCCGAAGAAGCAGGCGTCGATCTTGTTGCGCTGGGGGCCGAAGGCGATGACCGAGGCGTCGAGGTCGACGGCCTTGGCGCGGCGCCCCGTGCTGTGGGCGGGCTCCCAGCCCAGGCCCATCCGTACGGAGGAGAGCAGCGGCCGGCCGCCCTTGACCAGGGAGACGGTCTGGTTCTTCTGGAGGCTGACGCGGCCCTTGTCGAGGTTGATCTTGCCGGAGGCGGGGGGCGCGACCGGTGCGGCGGGCGCGGGCCAGGCGGGTGCCGGCGCGCAGGGCGGCGGCGCGAAGCCGCCGGCCTGGGGCGCGGGGGGCGGGGTGCGCACCGGCGCGGGCGGCGCCTGCGGCGTCGGCGCCGGGCCCGGGTCGTCGACCGAGACGCCGAAGTCCGTCGCGATGCCCGCCAGCCCCTCGGCGTAGCCCTGGCCCACCGCGCGGACCTTCCACGCGCCGGCACGCCGGTAGACCTCGACCACCACGAGCGCCGTCTCGGCGGTCAGGCGCGGCGGCGTGAAGGTGGCGATGACCGCGCCGGAGGCGGCGTCGCGCACCGTCGCCGTGGGCTCCGTACCGGCGAAGGTGCCGCCGTCCACGCTGGCGGTGACGACGACGCGCTCGACGTCGGCGGGGAGGGCGCCGGTGTCCACGGTGATCGTGTCGGCGGCGCCGGAGGAGCTGTGCGCCACCCCGGGCCCGGCGGGCTGGTTGTAGAAGATGAAGTCGTCGTCCGAGCGCACCTTGCCCGACTCACCGAGCAGCAGTCCCGATACGTCGAGCCGGACGGGCGCCGTCACGTCCACGGCCACGCGCGCGGCGCTCAGGGGGAGATTCGAGCCAGGGGTCATCGCAGTCATGATCGTCCAACGAACGGCCCGCACCCCCGGTTCCGCTCCTCATCCGTTCGCCGCTCCGCCCCACCCCCGGGTACGGACGCGGTACCTTGACGCCCGTTGCCGAGGGGCGAGGAGAGAAGGGGCCATGCCGATACGCATCCTGGCGCTGCTGGGGGCCGCCGCCCTGATCGGCGGCTGGATCTGGAACGCCTTCGCGGACGCCTGGGTGGACCGCGGCTGCTCCCGCGGCCAGTCCTTCGCCCTGGTCCTGATGTACGGCACCCCGGACCCCCTGGAAGGCTGCGTGGCGGGCCCGGACGGCCCCGAGTACACGGATGTGTACGTGGGTTGAGGGGCGTACCCGGCGGGAGGGGGCGGCGGAGGCTCGCCAGGCAGCGTACGAAAAGGCCGCCGCCGCGCGCCCCGCGGCCGTTCGGGGCACCATGGAGCCATGGTCTGGCAGGCCCCCCTCGTGGTGCACCCGCCGTCCCCGGGCGGGGGACGGCGGGTGAGTGTGCGCGGGGAGGATGTGGGGCTGGCGCACGACGACGGGGAGCTGGTCGGGCTGCTGCGGGCGGCCGGGTTCGGGGACGCCGACATCGCGCTGGACGATCCGCACCTGGTGGAGTGGCGCGGTGGCGCTCCCCACCAGTGGGCCGCCTGAGCCGCTCAGCGCCCCCGGCCCCCGCGCGCCCCGCGCCGTCAGTCGCCCTGCCGCCCCCACGGCCCTGTGATCGCCAGCATGACCCCCGGGTCCTGGATGTTGGCGTACAGCGTCTTCCCGTCAGGGGAGAAGGTCACACCCGTGAACTCGCTGTACTCCGGCTCCTCCGCGCTGCCGATGTTCAGCTCGTTGCGCGCGATGGCGTACGTGCGCCCGTCCTCCGTGGCGCCGAAGAGGTGCTGGACACCCGCGCCGTCCTCGGCGAGGATCAGGCCGCCGTACGGGGAGACGGTGATGTTGTCGGGGCCGTCCAGCGCGCCGTCGACCGAGGTGTCCGGGTTGACGCCCAGGAGCACCTTCAGGGTGAGGGTGCGCCGCGAGGGGTTGTAGAACCACACCGAGCCGTCGTGCGGCGCCCCGGGGCTCTCCGAGCGGGCGTAGGAGGAGACGAGGTACGCCCCGCCGTCGCCCCACCACATGCCCTCCAGCTTGCGCGCCCGCGTCACCTCGCCGGCGGTGAACTGCTTGCGGATCGACGTCTCGCGCGCGTCGCGGTCGGGTACGTCCACCCAGTCGACGCCGTAGACGGTGCCGATCTGCGTGGCCCGCGAGAGGTCGTCGACGAAGGTGCCGCCGGAGTCGAAGCAGCGCGGCGCCTGCAGCGTGCCCGCGTCGTCGGCGAGGGTGCGCAGCTGTCCGCGGCCGTGCTGGAAGCCGCGGGGCGGGGTCCAGCGGAAGAGGAGGCCGTTGGGCTTGGAGGCGTCCTCGGTGAGGTAGAGGTGGCCGCGCCTGGGGTCGACCACGACGGCCTCGTGCGCGAAACGCCCCAGCGCCTTGATCGGCTTGGGGTCGCGGTTGGCGCGCACGTCGCGGGGGTCGACCTCGAAGACGTAGCCGTGGTCCTTGGTCATGCCGTCCTGGCCGGCCCTGACCTCGGTCTCCTCGCAGGTCAGCCAGGTGCCCCACGGGGTGCTGCCGCCCGCGCAGTTGTCGGCCGTGCCGGCGATGCCGACCCACTGGCCGACGGTCTCGCCCTGCTTGGAGACCTGGACGACCGTGCAGCCGCCGGCGGCGGCCGGGTCGTAGACCTGGCCCTGCGCGTGCGGCACGGGCAGGTCGGCGTCGGCGAGCGGGTCGCCGATCTCGTGGTTGACGACCAGCAGCGTCGAGCCGCGCGGGCCCTCGAAGGCGGCCGTGCCGTCCTGGTTGCCCGGGGTGGGCTCCCCCGACTCCAGCCGGCTGACCCCGGCGCGGGCCAGCACGCGGTAGGAGAAGCCGGCGGGCAGCGCGAGCAGGCCCGCCGGGTCGGCCAGCAGCGGCCCGTACCCGGGCTCGGCACCGAAGGTCCCGCCGGGCGCGGCGGCCAGTGCCCCCGGTGCGGTGGCCAGCACCCCGGCGCTGCCGGCGATGGCCAGCGCGGCACCGGCGGTCGCGGAACGCTGCACGAAGTCTCTGCGGGTGAGCGGCATCATCTCTCCTGGCGTACGGGAAGGCGTCTCTCCGACGTGGCGCGCCCAGGCTCGCGCCCCCCGGCGAACGGCGGTTGAACGGGGCGCGACTTCCGCTCGCGGATTCGGCCTGTCAGCGCGCGGGTGCGCACGTCCGGTGCATCGGCCCGCGCATCACGCGCAACCAAGGTCAATTGCCCCGTAGGCCGCAGATACCAAGATTTCTCGTATAACTCCTTGACCGCACCGCCTCGCGGGCAATAGACCGGGTCCTGTAAGCACCGCAGCCGGGGGTGGTGGCCCCATCCACCGCCTCCCCGCGCCGGCCGTCGTCGTACGAGTCCGGCCCCTGCTCAGCGAACCCCTTGCGACGCCGTTCCACGGTGTGCCGTCACGTCTTCGAGTCCCGCCGTCGGACTCCTTCGCGAGATCCGGGTTCGACACAGAAAGAGAGTCCGAAAGAGGTGGTCTGGCGTGAGCCGGCCCGAGATGATGCGCGGACCCACCGGCGGACAGGTGAGCGATTCCTCCCGCCAGCAGGCACAGAGTGACTTCCTCAACCCGCAGCGCCCGCTCTCCAACGTCATCGGCTTCGGCCACGGCGTGAAGTGGACGCACGGCCGCCCCACGGGTGAGGAGGCGGTACTCGTCTTCGTGACGCAGAAGGTCCCGGAGTCGATGCTCCCCGAACGCGACGTCGTACCGCGCCAGATGGACGACGGCACCCCCACCGACGTACTGGCCGTCGGCCAGGTCTCCGCCCAGCGCAGCACCGCGCGCCGGCAGGGCATCCCCGGCCAGCGGGCCGAGGAGGAGCGGATGCCCCGTTCCGACGGCGGCATGGCCGAGTTCCTCGCGCCGCCGCTGCCGGAGGAGCCGCAGTCCCGGATGGCGCTCGAACCGCAGCTGCTCACCCGGCGGTTGCGGCCCTGCCCGGCCGGCTACTCGATCGGCAACATCCGCGTCACCGCGGGCACGCTGGGCTCCGTGGTGTACGACTTCCTGCCCGGCGCCACCACCGACCCGCCCGGCCCGGGCCTGGGCGTTCCGGCGAAGTTCTACGTGCTGAGCAACAACCACGTGCTCGCCGACTCCAACCGGGCCCAGCCGGGCAGCCCGATCCTGCAGCCCGGCGTCTTCGACGGCGGCATGGACCCGCAGGACCGGATCGCGACGCTGGAGCGCTTCGTCAGCATCCAGTTCGCCCCGCAGATCCCGCTCGACCGGCACAACAAGGCCCTGTTCTCCCGAAGCTGCCGCGAAGTGACAAGTAACTCAGCGTGTCGTTAGGGCCTTGGCTTCTGCACGAGGTTCAGGAACCTCGCTGCCGGTGAGGACGGCGAAGTCGGCGTGGGCCTGTTCGACGGCTTCCGGGTATGCCGCCCGTTTCTCGTGCTCGGCGAGCGCCCGGTAGATGCTGGCGACGGAGGGGTTCTGTCCCTTGCGCTTGCCGGTGGGGATGATCAGGTCGGACTGGATCTCCTCGACGGACTCGCCGCCCGCGCGGCGCCGCAGCACGGTGTGCAGCATGTCGTCGGTGATGACCGGTGGCCGGCCGCCGTGCTTGCCCTTGCGGGCCGCGGTGTCGAGCCCCTCCAGCGTCGACTCGCGGATGTTCTCCCGCTCGGTCTCCGCCATCGCGGCGAAGAACGCGAACAGCAGCTTGCCCGGCCCCGTGGGGTCGTAGATGCCGGGCAGGGGCCCGGCCAGCATCTCCAGGACCAGGCCGTGGGCGGTGAGGTGGTCGGCGAGTGCGGTGAGTTCGGCGGCGTCGCGGCCGAGGCGCTTCATCTCGTACACGGTGAAGGTGACCCGGCAGTGCGGGGCGTGCGCCTTGACCTCCCGCGCGGTCCGCAGCGCCTCCTCGAACTTCGGGCGGACCCGGACCCGGGTGCTGATCTTCTCGCTGAAGATCTTGTCCCTGGGGATGCCGTGCCCCGCGAGCGCGTCGAGCTGGGAGTCGAGTTCCTGCCCGAGCGTCGAGCACCGCGCGTACCCGATGCGGATGTCCGCGCTCGGCAGGTCCGGGTCGATCGGCGCCGGCGGCGGGGTGCCCGGCCGCCACGGCCGGCCCGGACCGCGGTCGGCCGGGGTCGGTACCCGCAGCGCCTTCTTCAGCCGGGGCACCAGGGTGAAGCGGCGGGTGTGGTAGGCGGAGGCGACCACGCCGCCGCGCGAGCGGCACGGTGAGCCGGGCTGTGCGTCGCACTTCGGACAGGCGTGCTGTTCGACGTCGTCCGCGTCCGACCGGTCGGCCGGGAGGGGCTGCTGAGGGTCCGTCATGGGCCCGGATTTTCGCACAATGCAACTCTCAGAAGGGGGTCCGTCCCACTTTTGAGTGAGAACGGGTTCTGAGAGCAAATCCGGGATCGGCGGGGTCTCGCGCCCCCTGGTTGATCTTGCTCGCGCAAAGGACCGTTTGTGCGAGCAACCCCGCGTGCAGCTCCACCCCTTGCTCACCTTCGGTGAAGATCACCAGCAATCGGCGCCTGCGTCGTGCGGACCGCCGAGCAGTTGGTTGCGGTAGGCGCCGCGCTTGGCCGACCACAGTCCCCCGCCACACTGGCCTACGGCACCATCGCGTCCTCCCACCGGACCCGACTGAGCCACCGTTCTACGGCCGCAGCGTCGCCGTGGTGTACCCCGCCACCGTCCGGCCGTAGAACGGTTCGGTGGAGTCGGGCAGCAGCTCGGCGAGGCTTGCTCGTAACCCTTCCCTGCACGGAGCGGGCAGAGGACAATACCCGTATGCGACGCAAGCAAGAAGGACCTATTCAGAACCCCGCAGTAGCTGAAGTGATGGCCTTCCTGGATAGCGAACGTTTCCGCAATATGAGCGGCGTGAAAATGTACAGCGATCGCTCAGTTCGACGGGCGCGAATGAAAATTCACCTACACAGCAAAATTGGCCGCGCCTACTGCGAATCCTTATGGAGGGCCGAACCAGCAGCCTTGTTGAACGAGGAGAACCGTGACCACCCCTACCATGTAGCCCTATCCGTAGACAGAAGAAGCAACCTAGAGACGCTCACTAAAAGGACTGCACTGATATCCGACACGCTAGTGATATCCAACGACGCTGGCGAAGATGAATCGCCGGTGCCGCGCCTAGCGCGTCGAAAGCCCGGACCGATGCCAGTGTGCAGGGATCACAATTCCCCGGAAGGCGAGGATCGATACGTCTACGCTGAAGTCCCCCATGACGAAATCGGGCAATGGGTATTGGGCGCTAAGCCGCTTATCTCATCAGGTGCAACGTGGTTCCTCCCCAAGTACTACACTTCAACGTACGAGGGGCCAGCGCACGAGCCAGAATTCCTTCGAACTGGGGCGTTCTATGGGACAGGGGAACGTGAACCACACGAAATTCACGAATTCTCTTCCAGTGGAATAGTCGACTTCCTCGTTCGCAACGGACGAGCGGTGGACGTGTCCGGAGTCAACCCGGTCAAGAGCCGCATGGTGCGCCCCGTGATTAACATGCGGATCCCGGTCATCGAAGGGACCTCGCTCACGAACTTCAGTAAGATCACAATGGATGAATTTGGATCATTTTCTTCCTTTCGTGACTTTCTTCGTGAACGGCTACTAGAGCTTGACCCGGCCCTGAACGCGGTGGATTCAGAAGTGGAACTCACTCGCATTGGTCTGAACATTTCGGACCAGGTCCGCGACATTGATTCCCGTCTCAGGCTAGTCAAAAAGAAGAGGGCAGTTCAGGCCGCAGGTGCAGCCATAGGGAGTCTGGGAGCTGTTCTCTTGGCGGTATACGGTCCTGCCCTGCAAACCGTCGTAGCTTCCATCGGCGCCACGGGGGGCGCCTGGGGGATGCTCAATGCCTTCGCAGAAAACAGCACCCGCCCCCTCAAAGACGAGAAGTGGTACTACGTATGGGCTCTTGCACAGAAAGCTGAGAACTTCCGCTGAGCCTCAGCATTCATCGAAGGCGTGCGGCACCGTGGCCGCCGCGGCGGCGAGGTCGAGGTGGGAGTTCATGTCCAGCTCGAACCGGCCGTAGGGGTTCACGTGCGTCCAGAACAGCGGGGACAGAGCCCGCCGGTCGGCGTCGGTGAGCCGCTTCTGCCACTTCTCCTCGCTCAGGATGTCCTGGAGCAACAGGGTGTTGACGTGCACCAGCGCGGACTGCAGCAAGTGCAGGGCCAGCATGGAGACCTCCTGGGACTCCTTGTCGGAACCGGTCAGGTCGCCGTCCTTGCCGTAGAACAGATCGTGGTTGGCGGAGTTCCAGTTCTCCACGACCTGGAGCCCGTCGTTGATCTCGCGGCGCAGGCCGGCGTCCGCGAGGTAGTCGCAGATGAACGCCGTACGTGCCGCCCGGCCCAGTTCCTCGATCGCCCGGTAGGTGGGGTGCTTGGGCCCACCGCGGGTGAAGCGGCGCAGGACCTGCTCGGCCTCGGCGGTGCCCAGGCGCAGAGCGGTGGTGTACTTCACGATCTGGTCGTACTGCTGGCGGATCAGGTCCCAGTCGATCGTCTTGGTCGACAGCACCGGCGCCAGGTTCGGCCACTTCTCGTCCTCCCCGGCCGTCGGCCGGTACAGCCGCGCGGAGCCGACGTTCTTCAGCCTGGGCAGTAGGTTGAAGCCGAGCATGTGGGCGAAGGCGAACCCGACGATGGAGGCGCCGTGCGTGTCGGTGTACTGCCGGTCGATCTCCACGTCCGTGCAGTGCCGCAGCACGCCCTCGATCATCGCGGCGACCTCGGAGGCCGAGCAGGACTTGAGCTGGCTGTAGACGCACAGCGACTTCTTCTCGACGTGCCAGTAGATCATCACCCCGGGCCCGCGGTAGCGCTGGTGCCACTCGGTCATGAAGTTGCTGGACCAGGAGCCGAACTTCTTCGAGTCGCTCGCGCAGGCGGTGCCCTCGCCCCACCACGCGGCATCGCGGGCGGCGAAGGTGGCGTTGACCAGCCGCACCAGCGCGGAGCGCAGGTTGGCCCGGTTGACGAACAGGTGCCGCACCCGCCGCAGCACGGCCTCGCTCTCGCCGTGCTTGCCGGTGACCGCGACCCGCTTGATCCCCATGTTCGTCCCCAGCGCGAACAACACCAGCAGCAGGCGGCGCCGCAGCACCGCCTTCGGTACCGCCTCGCGTGTGGCGACCGACGTGAACTCGCCGGTGAAGCCGGTGGCGAACTCGGCCTCCTTGAGGATGTCGATCAGGTCGATAGTGCCCCAACGGCGTTCAATTTCAGCCTTCAAGGCGACCAGGTTCTCCGGCTCCTCCTGCTTGCCCAGCGGCGAGACCTTGATCCACGGCTCGCCGTGCCGACGGACGATGTCCACCCCGCCCGTGGTGCCCACCTCCAGCGCCGTGTCGAAGCGGGTCAGGGCCTCGCGCAGCCGCTTCTGAAGGGCCCCGATGAACGCCCCAGGGTCCTGCGGCTGACGGATCGCGTCGTAGTGCACATCACGGTTGTCCTCGAAGTCCGGCGGCAGATCGTCCTCCGGGTTCTGCCACCGGTTCGCGCCCGGCACCCAGATCTCCCGCCGCCGCAGCGCGTCCCGCAGCGCCACGAGCACGCACAGCTCGTACGGGATGCGCTCGACCCGGCCGCGCTCGTCCACCACCGCCTTGCGCCACTCCTCGCGCACGACGCCCGCCAGCGGGATCTTCTCCGCCTCGTCGAAGAACGCGCCCTCCTTGGCGATGGGCTGGTCCAGGTACCGCTTGAGCAGGTCGATCGCGTCCATCACCGGCCGGTAGGCGGTGTTGTTGCACTTCATCTCCAGCGCGCCCAGCAGCGGCGAGAGCATCCGCCGCCAGTGGTTGGAGTACGACGAGCGAAGCACCGTACGCACCCGGGCCCGGTAACGGGCCTCGTTCGCCGCCGCCTCCGCCGCCAGCGCCTTCAGCGTCGACTCCCCGGCCACCGGATAGATCACCTTGCGGACCGTGCCGCCCGGCTCGGCGACCGCAGCCTCCGCCAGCCGCAGCAAGATGCCCTCCTTGCCGCGGACCCGCTTCATCTCCTTGTTGAACTCGCCCTCGACCTTCTTCTCCGCCCGCGTGTTGATCTTCTGCACGAGCTGGATGAACAGCTCCACCAGCGAGTCGGTGATCTCCGTCTCCCGCACATGGCACAGCGTCGACAGCAGCATGTACCGCACCGGGCCGCCCGCCGCCCGCAGGTCCGAGGGGTACTCCTTCGACGCCCGCGCCCGCCAGGCAGCCACCAGCTTCTCCGTCACGTCCCCGAACAGCCCCGGCGGCAGCTCCAGCGCGCGCACCCGCTGGAGCTTGTTCACCTCCGCCAGCAGGCTGTCCAGCACCAGCGCGCCCGGGTCGGCCTTCAACTCCGTGAAAAACGTGCCCCCGCCGCCCGCGCTGTCCTCGCTCGCCTCGGCGTCCTCGGCGATCAGGTCATCCAGCCGGGACCGGGTCGCCGCAGACAACCGGCCCACCGTGGTCGCGCAGAACCGCTCCTCGAAGGTGCTGACCGCCGACCCCACCAGGCGGGCGATACGCCCCGGCGTCGGCGGCTCCAGCCGGTCCTTGCGGCAGCGGGCCACCACCGCCTCCGCCAGCCGGTCCCTCGACAGCTCCACCCCGCACAGCTCCACCGCCAGCCATTCGGTGAGCTGGGCCTGGTCCTCCTCCGTGCACTCCCGGAAGCCGAACGCGCCCCGGATCTCCACCCGGTGCCGCTTGATCGCCCGCCCCGCCCAGTCGTAAGCGGCCCACTCCTCGGCGGGCACCTTCACCTGCTGGGCGACGTACGACACCGCCGGCGCCGGGATCTCCTCGGCGTTCTCCGGGAACCGGGCCTCCACCTCGAAGAACTTCAGCAACAGCGCGAACCCCAACCGGTTCGCCCCCGACTTGTTCCGCAACCGCTCCTGATCCTCCTCCAGCAGCGTCCAGACCTCGATCAGGTCCTCCGGCTCCCACTCCTGCCGCACCCCAGGCTCCTTCCGGTCGTCATGACCGGACCAACGTCGCCGAGCACGGCCCCCTACGAACCCAGAAGATCGAAAACGCTGACAAGCACACCCCAGATCCGCTACAGAGAGTTACTTGTCACTTCGCGGCAGCTTCGGGAGAACAGGGCCAACAACGTCGTGGACGCGGCGCTCGGTTCGGTCTCCTTCCAGGACGCCACCCGCCAGCAGTACTTCAGCGGGGCGCCGCGTGCCTGGCGGCGCCGGGCGAACGTGGCGGTCGGCGACCTGGTGAAGAAGACGGGCCGGACCACGAACATCAGCTTCGGCCGGATCGTCTCGGTCGACGCGGTGATCGACGTCGACTACGGGACGGCCGGCACCGCCCGCTTCCGCGACCAGATCCTCACCACCAACATCTCCGCCGGCGGCGACTCGGGTTCCCTGGTCACCTCCTACGACAACGTGGCGACGGGGCTGCTGTTCGCCGGCTCGTCCGTCATCACCGTGGTCAACCACATCGAGAACGTACGCGCGTTGCTGCGGGTCGAAATCGCCGAGCAGTTGGCCTGATCCGACCCGAGCAGAGGGGAAGCACCATGACGCAGGCCGCACAGAGGAAGAAGAGCCGGGCGCGTACGGAGCACCGGTTCTTCAACGCGCAGGGCGCCGAGGTCAAGACGCGCGACGAGGCGTTCGCCGCGCTCGCGGCGGACCCGGTGGCGCTGTCCACGCCGTGCAGGCTGGAACTGCACGCCGGTTCGGTCACGTTCGCCATCGACCTGACCTACAACCCGACCACCTATCCGCACGCCATCACCGGCGGCCAGATCACCGCGGGTATCTGCGGCGCGCCGTGGGAGGTCACGGGCGGCTTCCTGGGCGAGCAGCTGAGGCTGGACGCCAGGAAGACGGGGCAGGGCTCGTGCGCGTCGACGATCACGATCGTCGGCGAGTACCAGAACCCGCCCGCCTACCGGGGCACGTACGGCTTCGACGGGGCGACGTCCTCGTTCAAGCACACCACGCGCTACGAGTGCTGAGCGCCTCCGGGCGCACAGCATCCTCCCCGCGCAGAGCCGGGGGCGGCGGGTCGCCCGCCGCCCCCGGTGTGCGCGGCGCGACCTGCCGGCGGCAGAGTCGGTCTCAACCCGCCGCGTCGTTCTTGGACTTGGCCTTGAAGGCCGCCTTACGGGCCTCCTTGGCCAGTGCCTTGTCCGGGTGCAGCCGGCCCATCGCCTCCAGTACGGCGGCGGTCGCCGGGTGGTCCACCCGCCACGCCCGGTCGAAGAAGCCGTCGTGCTGCGCCACCAGCCCCTCCACCAGGTCCGCCAGCTCGGCCAGCGCCATGCCCTCGTCCATGCCGGGGCGGTCGAGCTGGGCGGCGAGGGTGTCAATGGTCAGCCACAGGACCATCCGCTCGTCGGGCAGCGGGATGTCGGAGGCGCCGTGCTCGGTCAGCCAGACGCGGGCCAGTCCGCCCAGTTCGGGGTCGTCGAGGACCTCCCGCAGCGCGGGCTCCGCGGCGGCGCCGACGCCGGTCAGCGCCTGCTGGGCGGTGAGCCGGCGCAGCGGTGCGGCGGCGTCGGCGCCGCGCGCGGCGGCGAGCAGCTCGCGGGCGGCCTGGAGCGGGTCGCGCCCCTGGAGCCAGGCGGCGGCCTCGGCCTCGGCGGCTGCGTCGAAGTAGCGGGGCAGGGCCGCCAGGAGGGCGTCGGCGTCCTTGTCGGCGAGCTCGCCCAGGACGGGGGCGTCCATGCCGTCGTCCAGCAGCCGCTGACGCAGGGCGTAGACGCCGAGCGGGGTGAGGCGGACCTGTCCGTAGCGGGCGACGTCCTCCTCGCCGGGCTCCTCGGGCTCCTCCACGGAGCCGTCCTCCAGCACCATGGAGTCGTCCATCGGCCGGTACTCCACCAGCCCCATCGGCTCCAGCAGCCGCAGCTGCTCGTCCAGGCGCATCATCGCCTCGGAGACCTGCTCGATGACCTCGTCCGTCGGCTCGTCCATGTCGTCCGGTACGACGAGGGAGGCGGCCAGCGCGGGCAGCGGGACGGGCTCGCCGGCGGTCTCCACCGCCGTGAAGACGTAGAGGTTGGCCAGGGCCTCCTCCAGGAACTCCGCCTCGCCCTCGAAGTCGAGGTCGGCGTCCTCGAAGTCGATGGTGGACACGTCCAGTTCGCCGTTCTCGCCGCTCAGGGAGATCCGGTCGAAGAAGTCGCTCATGTCGGGCAGCGCGGCGTCGGCGATGACCGACTCGCAGCCGGCGGCCCACAGTTCGAGGATCTCGCTCGGGGAGCCCTTGGCGAGCACCTCGACCTCGCCGCCGGCGACGACCGTGCCGGCGGGGGCGTCCTCGCCCTCGGCGGCGGGTGCCCCGTTCTCCTCGGTGCCCTCCTCGACGGCCACCAGTCCGGCGTCCAGGGCCAGGCTCCATGCCTCGCCGGCCTCCGCGAGGGCGTCCTCGCCGCTCAGCGCGAGGACTTCGGCGGCGGCGGCCAGGTCGTCGTCCAGCAGGTCGCCGCCCGCGTCGACGGGGGTGCCGGGGCGGACCCAGCGGGCGAGGACGGCGGCGCGGGAGAAGAGCGGTGCGGCGAGGGCGGCGCGGGCGAGGTCCGCTTCGGCGGGCAGCCGGACGGGCGGCACCATGGGGCGGTCAGAGGAGGTCATCGTCGACTCCGGCGGGGCGGGGGAGGAAAGGGGGCGGTGCCTCAGCCTAGGCCATCGGCCGGGCCCGGCAACTCCGCTTCCGGCGCCCGCGCCGGTCCGGTCCCACCCGGCGGCGGCCCGCTTCCCGGCGGGGGTCCGACACCGGCTGACGGGGGCTCACCCATCCGGGGGAGGGCCGTCGTCGCCTAAGAAGAACTGAACGACGATCCGCAGAAACTCTAAGTGGACGTGAACGACGGGGGGTTCCAGGCTGGCCTCATGGACCACGCACCCCTCGGCCGTCACGCCGCCGCCATGATCACGCCGTTCACCGCCGACGGCTCGCTCGACGTCGACGGCGCGCAGCGGCTGGCCGCGTACCTCGTCGACGAGGGCGGACTGGACGCCCTGGTGCTGAGCGGCACCACGGGCGAGTCGCCCACGACGAGCGACGAGGAGAAGTCCGTGCTGGTACGGGCCGTCGCCGAGGCGGTCGGCGACCGTGCCTCGGTCATCGCGGGCGTGGGCACCAGCGACACCCGCCACACGGTCGAACTCGCCCACGCCGCCCGCAGGTCGGGGGCGCACGGCCTGCTGGTGGTGGCCCCGTACTACTCCCGTCCGGGCGAGGAGGCGCTGGCCCACCACTTCCGCACGGTGGCGGAGGCGGCCGAACTGCCGGTGCTGCTCTACGACATCCCGGTGCGCACGGGCAGCGAGCTGTCGTACGAGACCCTGGCGGCGCTCGCCGAACACCCGCGGATCGTCGGCGTCAAGGACTGCTCGGCGGACGTCCTGAAGGTCTCCCGCCTCCTGGCGGCGACGGACCTGGCGATCTACGCCGGCTGCGACGAGCAGAACCTCAGCCTGCGCGCGATCGGCGCGGCGGGCTTCGTCAGCACGGTCGCGAACGCGGCCCCGCGCGAGGTCCGCGCGGTCCTGGACGCGTACGCGGCGGGCGACCCGGCGGCGGCCACCCGCCACCACCTGGCCCTGACCCCCCTGATCACCAAGGTCATGGCCTCGGGCGTCCCCGGCACGGTGACGGCGAAGGCGCTCCTGGCAGCCCGCGGCCTGCCCGCGGGCCCGGTCCGCGCACCGCTGCTTGGGGCGGACGACGAGCTGACGGCGGGGCTGGTGCGCGAGTGGGAGGCGCTGCGGGCCGCCTGCGCCGAGCCCCGCGTACCGACGGGGGACGCCCTCCCCGTATAGGGAGGACGCCCCCGATCCGTCGTCTCCGACGGTCAGTTGTGGCTGTTCTGAGCCCCCTGCAGGTCACGGGTTCATGTTGCCTCATGGGCCGTATCGGGGCCGTCGTGGGTGTCACCCGGGTTCCGGAAGACCCGATCCACGGCGGCCCGGGGGCGCGCTTCGCTGTTCGGCATCAGGTGCGTGTACGTGCGGAGGGTGAAGCTCGGGTCGTGATGACCGAGGTATTCACTCAGGGTCTTGAGGCTCCCCCGCGTCCAGGAGCACGGAGGCGTAGAAGCGACAGAGGGCGTGCATGCCGTTCTCGCGGCCGAGGGGTATGCCGGCGGAAGTGAGCGACGGACGCCACACAGACCGGTTGAAGCGGAACCGGTGCAGCCATTGGTTCCGGGCGTTGACGAACAGCAGCGAGGCCGTGACCGGCGAGCCGTCCGGGGGCTTCCACGGCAGAGTGACCTCTACTGGCGGATGCTTCGTGATGTGAGCCGCCAGTGCGAAAGAGACCGTCTCGGGGAGCGGCACGTGACGTTCCTTGCCGCCCTTGGGCGGGCCGAAGATCGCCTGAACGCCCCGGATGAGCTTGACCTGCCGGACGACGCGCACCGTACCGCCGAGGAAGTCGATGTCTTCGAGGGCCAGGCCGAAGATCTCGCCTTGATGGAGCCCGCAGCCCGCCCCGAGGGACACCATCTCCCGGCAGGCGTCCGGCACCGCCTCATGCATGGCCATGACGCGGTCAAGGGACCACGGCTTGACCTTGCGCTCGTCGAGGGACGGCGCCCGAACCGAGCGAGCCCGGCAAGGGTTCTCGGCGATGATCCGGTCTTCCACAGCAGCCGTGAACGCGGCCGACACGTTGGCGAAGATCGACCGCCGGTAGGAGGCCGCGCGTCCCGTCGCCTCCAGCTGTCGCATCCACGCGCGCAGGTGCGAGGGCCGGAACGAGGCCATGGGGCGGTCACCGAGGTACGGCAGGGCGTGGACCCGCAGCCGGATCTCGACACTCTCGCGGGTCACCGGGTCGATGGTGAGCGCCGCCATCCAGTCCTTAGACCGTGTCCTATGTGGTGAGGCGGTCGTTGAGGTCGTCATGGGGCGGGGTACGTGGAGTTGGATTGTTCCGGACGGGTTGTGGGAGATCGCGAAGCCGCTGATCCCGCCGTCGAAGGTGCGGCCGCAGGGCGGCGGAACGCAGGACACGCCTGATGAGACGCTGTTCGCCGCGATCATCTACGTACTGGTCAGCGGATGCGCCTGGCGGGCCCTGCCGCCGTGTTTTGGGATATCGAAGTCAACAGCCCATCGCCGGTTCCTGATCTGGTCCAGAGCGGGTGTGTGGGGCCGGCTGCACGAGGAGATCCTCCACCGCCTGGACGACGCCGGCCTGCTCGACCTGTCCCGCGCGGTCCTCGACTCCGCCCACGTGAGGGCGAAAAAAGAGGCGACCTCACCGGTCCGAGCCCCGTGGACCGAGGCAAGCCGGGTTCCAAGATGCACGTCCTGCCGGACGCGAACGGACTGCCCCTCGTCGTCGACCTCTCGGCCGCCAACACCCACGACAGCCTCGCGCTGAAGCCTATGGTGCTCAGTCACCAAACGAGTGACCGGAATCAGCCCAAGAACAACGTAAGGAGACACGACCCCCACCGCGGTCGCCACTTCAAACCCCAGCGCCTTCACGCCGACAAGGCCTACGACGTTCCCCACCTGCGGAAATGGCTTCGCGGGAAACACATCGGGGTCCGTATCGCCCGCAAGGGTGTCGAGTCCTCACAACGGCTGGGCCGTCACCGCTGGGTGGTCGAGAGAACCATGTGCGCCACGAGGCGCTCTGTTTGTATCCCCGGCTCAGCCGGGAGGAACTCGGAAGGAGGTTCCTGGGCCGGATGACTTACCTGGATCCGAAAGGTGAAGGGGACAACAGCATGTCAGAAAACCAGTGACCGGGCTCAGTTGTCGGAGACGGTGTGCCGGGCGGCCCGCGTGATATGGCGAAGACTGGATTGTTTGAATCCCAATCTCCAGAAGATGCAAGTTCCCATCCGTCGGAAAGACGACTGAAACCGACGCCGTTCCCTGCACCGGGTTTCATTGTTACCTGGTGCACCTCCGGGAAGCGGGGCGATGTCCAGCGAGGACATTCAAGGAGATGAGTGGGACGCCTACGTCGCGCTAGAACGTACAGACAGAGACGAACGTGGGATCGCCTACGGGACGCGAGTCCTATGGCGACGGAGGCCCCGTAGTAGTCGCCGGAGTCACGACCGGCCAGGGAGAACGGGAAAGCCGTCCACATCGGGCGAAGGGGGCCAGGTGATTCGGACACCACAGAGTCGGGAGGTATGCGAAATGCAGAGCGCCAAAACGGTGCTGGGTGTCCTGCGTGAACGCGGCAGGCATAGCCTGCCGTGCGAGGAACTATATCGACAGCTGTTCAACCCGCAGTTGTATCTGCTGGCCTACGGGCGGATCTACGCCAACCATGGCGCGATGACGCCCGGGGTCACCCCGGAAACCGTGGACGGCATGTCCCAGCGGAAGATCGGCCGGATCATCGAGGCGATGCGCCATGAGCGCTACCGCTTCCGTCCGGTCCGGCGCGTCCATATCCCGAAGAAGAACGGGGCGACGCGTCCGCTGGGGCTGCCGACCTGGTCGGACAAGCTCGTCGGCGAAGTGATCCGCCTGCTGTTGGAGGCGTATTACGAGCCGACGTTCTCCGACCGCTCCCATGGATTTCGTCCCCGCCGTGGTTGCCATACCGCTCTGCGGGAGGTGGACCACACCTGGACCGGGACATCCTGGTTCATCGAAGGGGACATCGCCGACTGCTTCGGCAGCCTGGACCACCAGGTCCTGCTGTCGATCCTCGGTGAGAAGATCCATGACCAGCGGTTTCTGCGGCTGGTGCGCAACATGCTCAAGGCTGGATACCTGGAGGACTGGAAGTGGGGTGCCACGCTCTCCGGAGCACCGCAAGGGGGAGTGGCCTCCCCGGTTCTGTCCAACATCTACCTGCACAAGCTGGACGAGTTCGTCGAGAAAGTCCTCGTTCCGGAGTACACCCGAGGGAAGCGCCGGGCCCGAAACCCGGCGTATCTGGAGTTGCAGAATCTGCTGGCGAAGGGCCGCCGGTGCGGCGACCGAGCCCAGGCCCGTGCGCTGCGTCAGCGGATGGTCAGCCTACCGAGTGCGGATCCGAACGATCCGGCATATCGTAGGCTGCGCTACGTACGCTACGCGGACGATCATCTCCTTGGTTTCACCGGACCGAAAGCCGAGGCCGAACAGATCAAGCACCGCCTGGCCCAGTTCCTGCGTGACGAACTCAGGCTGGAACTGTCCCAGGAGAAGACGCTGATCACTCACGCCCGCACCGGGGCAGCGAGGTTCCTCGGCTACGAGATCACAACCCAGTACAACAACACGAAGAAGACCGGCCGTTACCGTCGGGTCAACGGCCAGATCGCCCTCCGTGTCCCCCGGGACGTGATCAAAGCCAAATGCGCGCCCTATCTCGCCCGCGGAGAACCCGCGAAGAGGACGGCCCTGATCAACAGCACCGATCACGCGATCGTGGCGACCTTCGGGACCGTCTACCGGGGCATCGTCCAGTACTACCTGCTCGCCGGAGATGTCTTCCGGCTGCACCGGCTGCAATGGGTCATGGAAACCTCCATGCTCAAGACTCTCGCGGCCAAGCACCGCTCGTCCGTGTCGAAGATGGCCGCCAAGCACAAGGCCAGAATCGACACACCGAACGGGCCCCGAGTCTGCTTCGAGGCCCGTATCGAACGGAAGAACAGGAAGCCACTGGTGGCACGTTTCGGTGGAATTCCCCTCCAACGGCAGCGAGCGGCTCAACTCGCCGACCGCGAGCCGGTCCGGGTGGACGATCCGCAAAAGGAACTCATCGCGAGACTCCTGGCGGACACCTGCGAAATCTGCGGAAGCAAGGGCAACGTGCAAGTGCACCACGTCCGCGCTCTCGCCGACCTCGCACATGCCGGATGGAAGCCTTCCGACTGGGCACGCGTCATGCTCCAACGACGCCGCAAAATGGTCGTGGCCTGCGACGTCTGCCACGACCGGATCCACTCGGAACAGCCAGCCAGAACATTCACGCCGTAGTCACTGGAGAGCCGGATGACCGGGAAACCGTCATGTCCGGTTCGGCGGGAGGCCGCGCGGAACAGGACTCGCTCACAGCGGGCACCTCACCGCGTGGCCGACCCAACGTCCTGGCTGACCGGCTACCGCCGACTCAACCACCGCTACGAACGCCACCCCCGC
>NZ_JBHSZO010000025.1:0-91198 GCF_042663125.1 Streptomyces polyrhachis
TGACGGTGCCGGGGGCCGGCGCCGGGGCGTCGCCGCCCGGCGCGCGGGGCGCGGGGACGGCCGTCATCCGGGGCCGCCGCTGGGGGCGGTGCTGGGGGTGTCGGTGGGGGCGTCGGGCCGTCCGGTGTCCGCCGCCGGGGAGGCGCTGCCCGTGCGCCGGGGGGCGGGCAGCTCCGCCTCCGTACGGGCCGGGGCCGCGGCGGGCGGGTCGGGGGGGTCGGGAAGGTCGGGAAGAGGGGCCGCCGCCTCGTCCGAGGTCACCTCCGCGTGCCATCCGTGGCGGCCGATCGCCCGCACCAGCGCGCCCACCATCCGGGGGTCGAACTGCCGCCCCGCGCACGCCTCCAGCTCCGCCAGCGCGGCGGGGACGGCACGCGCGCGGCGGTAGCTGCGGGTGGAGGTCATCGCGTCGAAGGCGTCGGCGACCGCGACGACACGGGCGAACTCGGGGATGTCCTCGCCCGCCAGCCCGTAGGGATAGCCGCGCCCGTCGAGGCGCTCGTGGTGGTGGAGGATCGCCGAGCGGGCGTCCTCCAGGAAGCCGATGCCGCGCACCATCTCGTGGCCGTACTCGGGGTGGAGCTGGATGACGCGGCGCTCCTCGTCCGTCAGCGGGCCGTCCTTGCGCAGGATGCGGGTGGGCACGCCCAGCTTGCCGACGTCGTGCAGGATGCCGGCGAAGCGCAGCACCTCCCGGCGCTCCTCCGCCAGCCCCAGCTCGCGGCCGATCAGCACCGAGGCGCGGCCGACGCGCTCGCTGTGGCCGCGGGTGTAGCGGTCCTTGATGTCGACGGCCTGCACCAGGGCGCGGATGGTGGCCTGGTGGGCGGCGCGCTCGCGGTGGTACTGGGCGAAGACCCAGCACGAGACGTACATGGGCAGCAGGACGAGCAGCGAGCTGAAGGGCCCGTAGGAGCTGCGCCAGAGCACCGCCATCATCAGCCCGGCCGGTCCGTGCACCACGTACGCGGGCAGGTCGCCGGTGAGTTGGCGCACGACGGCGACCGGCGGGCGGCGCTCGGCGGTGACGAGCACGGCGGCCTCCAGTACGAGGAGGACCAGGCAGAAGGCCAGCGCGACGGCCAGCCCCTGGAGCAGCAGCCGCGGGAAGACGGGCGCCGCCAGCCGCTCGGGGCCGGCGAGCCGGCAGACCCCGGCCGCGGCGGCGCAGGCCAGGGCGAGCTGGGCGGCGCGCCAGATACGGCGCGGGGCGGCGGGCGAGCCCCGGACGGGCGAGAGGAGCGCGCCGGGGACGGCGACGAGGGCCGCCTCGGCGGGGTGGAGCAGGAAGGCCCCGGCGAGCAGCACCGGGTAGAAGCCGGAGGGGCCGCCGGGGTCGCCGCGCATCAGCCGCCAGAGCAGCGCGCACAGCGCGTACAGCCCGGCGAGGAGGACGAGCGCGCCCCAGTCCGTACGGGCCGGGGCGCCGGGGAGGACGGGGACGGCGGCGGGGGCGGCGCACAGCGCGGCGGCCGCCGTCGCGGCCAGGACGAGGGCCCAGCCCCCGGCGGGCATCCGCATGACGCCACGCTCCTCCCCGTCCGGCGCCCGCCCAGCGGGCAGGGAGCCCCCGGGCAGGGCTCCGGGTGAGGAGAATAGGGGCGCGGACGCCCAACCCGAGGGGGTTTACCAGGGATTACCCCCTTCGGGTCATCCGCGCGTACCGAGGGCGACGCCCTGCTGAGCCACGGGCCAGGTGGGGGCGAGCCGGGGCAGGTGGGGGCGGGCAGGGTCAGGCGGGGTGCGGCGCGGCGCCCTCGGGGAGGAGCGGCGTCTGCGGCACCTGCTCGCCGGACTGGATCAGCTCGATCCGGCCCATGACCTTGGCACGCAGGTCCGTCGGTACGTCGTCCTGCCCGCAGCAGCGCTTCACGAGCTTCTTCACGGCCTCTTCCAGGCCGTACTTCTCCAGGCAGGGGGAGCACTCGTCGAAGTGCTCCTGGAACTTCTCGCAGTCACTCGGCGGCATCTCCTTGTCGAGATACTCGTAGAGATGGTCGAGGACCTCCGAGCAGTCCGTCTCGTGCGGCTCTCCGCAGCTCATGACCTCGCGCCCTTCTTTCCCGCACTGGCCTTCTCCCCGGCGCCGCCCGCCTCGCCGGCGGGAACGAGACCGCGCTCGCGCGCGTAGTCCTCCAGCAGCTCGCGCAGCTGCCGGCGGCCCCGGTGCAGCCGGGACATGACCGTCCCGATGGGTGTCCCCATGATGTCCGCGATCTCCTTGTAGGCAAAGCCCTCCACGTCCGCGAGATACACCGCGATGCGGAACTCCTCGGGGATGGCCTGGAGGGCCTCCTTGACGTCGGAGTCCGGCAGGTGGTCGAGCGCCTGGGCCTCGGCGGAGCGCAGCCCGGTCGACATGTGCGACTCGGCGCGCGCGAGCTGCCAGTCCTCGATCTCCTCGGCGGCACTGCGCTGGGGCTCGCGCTGCTTCTTGCGGTAGGAGTTGATGAACGTGTTGGTCAGGATGCGGTAGAGCCACGCCTTGAGGTTCGTCCCGGCCCGGAACTGGTGGAAGGAGGCGTACGCCTTGGCGTACGTCTCCTGCACCAGGTCCTCGGCGTCCGCGGGGTTGCGGGTCATCCGCAGCGCGGCCGAGTACATCTGGTCCAGGAACTCCAGGGCGTCGCGCTCGAAGCGGGCGCTGCGCTCGGCGGCGCTCTCCGCCGGGGCGCCCTCGGGGGTCTCCGGCTCTGCCGCGGGCTGACCGCCCGCGTCGGTCCCAGTGACGAGACCCACCTCCTCCACAACCTCGACAAGACCGGCGGCGGGCCGCGCCGCGGTCTCCCTGCTCGATTCGGAGAATAGACGACCTTCGCCCCCGTCCGCCGCCCGGTTCTTCCCAGGGTGAACGCACTCGCCGGCGAGCCACCCGAGCGCCGCACCGCCCTGCGGTCCGCCGGCTCCGGGCTGTGCCGCCGTCTGGGCCGCGGTCTGGGCCCCGGTCTGGGCCTTGGGCGGGGACACGCACATGACTCCGGGCATCCGGGGGCCTCCTCCTGGCGCGTACGTCGTGGGAACGCTGATCACAACACGGGGGGCGGGCATGGCATTCCCGGGAGTACGGGCGGATGCCGGCGGCGGTGCCGGCATCGGTGCGGACGAACGCCCGGCGGCGGCTCAGAGCCCCCTGAGCCAGGCCGCCACCCCGTCCACCAGGACCTCCAGTGCCCCGTCCGCCCCGATCCCGGCGCTCTTCGGCACGGCGAAGGAGTGGTCGGCCCACGGCACGGGGACCAGCCGCGTCCCCGGCGGGAACTCGGCCGGCCGCCCGAAGGCGTCGCGCTCCCCCTGGACGACCAGGGTGTCCGCCCCGGCCCCGAGCAGCTCCCCGGCCCGGCTGCGCTCGGGCCTCCCCGGCGGGTGCAGGGGGAACGCGAGCGCCAGCACACCCCGCGCGCCCAGCTCCCCCGCCGTACGGCAGGCCACCCGCGCCCCGGCGCTGCGCCCGCCGGCGACCACGGGCGCTCCGGACGCGGCCAGGGCGGGCCACAGCGCGCGCCAGGCCGCGTCGAGCGTCCTGGGCGCGGGCGCGACCTTCCGCCCGGCCACCCGCCAGGGCTGGTCCACGAGCGCGACGGTGACACCCGCGCGGGGCAGCCGCCCGGCGAGCGCCAGCAGGTCCCGCGACGGCCCGCTCCCCCCGGCCCCGTGCCCGAGCGCGAGCACCAGCCGCGCGTTCTCGGCGGGATACCAGCTGATACGCCCCTCGCCGACGGGCGTGGAAACCGACTCCTGCTTCACGGGAGCCGTGGGTGGAAGCCTCAGAACAGCGCCCCCTCCTCCGGCCCTTCGAGCGCCTTGACCAGCTCCGCGCCGTTGTTGCGCACGTTGCTCACGGCCGTGGACACCGGATACGCCGTGAGCAGCCCGGCCGGCGGCGGCACCAGCAGCCCCTTGACCTCCTCCAGGTCCGCGTTGGCCGGGTCCAGCCACGCGTCCCAGCGGTCCGGGGTGAGCATCAGCGGCATCCGGGGGTGGATCTCGGCCAGCGTGCGCGGCCCGTCCTCCCCCGCCGGCCCGCCCGCGAGCGGCGTGGCCTCCGCCTCCGTGGTGATCACGGTGCAGGTGGTCCACCAGGCGCGGGGGTCGTCGTCGGCCCGCGTGCGGTCCCGCCAGAACTCGAACAGCCCGGCCATGGCGAAGACCGACCCGTCGGCCGGGGTGACGAAGTAGGGCTGCTTGCGCGCCCGCTTGCGCTTCCCCTCCTGCTCCAACCGCAGTTCGCCCTGCGCGGTGACCCACTCGAAGTACCCGTCGGCGGGCAGCAGGCAGCGCCGCGAGGCGAACGCGCGCCGGTAGGCGGGCTTCTCCGCCACGGTCTCGGCCCGCGCGTTGATCATCTTCACGCCGGCCTCGGGGGTCTTGGCCCACGAGGGCACCAGACCCCAGCGCAGGGTCCGCAGCTGCCGCACCGGCCGGGGGTCCTCGGAATCGCGCAACGGCCGCTCCAGCACGGCGTACACGTCCTTGGTGGGCGCGACGTTGTAGTCGGCCTCGATCGCCTCGACCGGATCCCAGGCGGCCACGTCGAAGATCCCCACCAGGTCCTCGGCCTTACGACTCGCAGCAAACCGTCCGCACATGCCCCCACCCTGCCACGCCCCTCCGACAACCGGCCGGGAAAGCCATGGCACACTTCCCGACCACCACACCGGCCACCACGCCGTCCACCACACCGACCACCATGCCGTCCACCCACCGACCGGGGGAGCCCCATGACCGACGACGACACCAGCCTCGCCGACCTCTGGGACCGCGTCACCGGCACCCAGGCCGCCCCCACCTCCTGGCTGATAGCCGCCACCGCGGCGGCGGCCCTCGCCGCAGTCCTCTCCCCCGCCCCCTGGCGCCTCCTCAGGAACGCCGTCACCATCGCCCACGAGGGCGGCCACGCCCTGGTCGCCCTGCTCAGCGGCCGCCAGCTCACCGCCATCCGCCTGCACTCCGACACCTCCGGCCTCACCGTCAGCCGCGGCAAGCCGCACGGCCCCGGCATGGTCCTCACCGCCGCGGCCGGCTACACCGCCCCGGCCCTGCTGGGCCTCGCCGGCGCCTGGCTGCTGGCCGCCGGCCACATCACCGCGCTGCTGTGGGGCGCCATCGCCCTCCTCGCGCTGATGCTGCCCAAGATCCGCAACGCCTACGGCGTGCTGTCGGTGCTGGTCACCGGCGCCGCGTTCTTCCTCATCTCCTGGTTCGCCGACGCCGAGGTCCAGGCGGTCTTCGCCTACGCCGCCGTCTGGCTGCTCCTGATCGGCGGCGTGCGCCCCGTACACGAGCTGCAGCGCAAGCGCGCCCACGGCCGCGCCCCCGACTCCGACGCCGACCAGCTCGCCCGCCTCACCCGCACCCCCGCCGCCCTCTGGCTGCTCCTCTTCTACGCGGTCTCCCTGGGCGCCCTGGCCGGCGGCGCCCGGCTGCTCGTCGCATAAGCGCACGTCGTACGAACCGAGCCCACCCACGTTCCACCCCCGCGCCCGGAGTTGCCTCCCCGGGAACGCTCTAAGGTGGACCGCATGACCGACACCCCCGGACTCTGGCCCGCTCCCACCGCCGCCGCCCCCGTAGCGGCGACCGTCACCGTGCCCGGGTCCAAGTCGGTCACCAACCGCGCCCTCGTCCTGGCCGCCCTGGCCGCCGAGCCCGGCTGGCTGCGCCGCCCGCTGCGCTCGCGCGACTCCGCGCTGATGGCCGAGGGCCTGCGCGCCCTGGGCGTGGGCATCGAGGAGGGCGTGGGCCCCGACGGCACCGGCGAGGTCTGGCGCGTCATCCCCGCCGCCCCGCGCGGCCCGGCGGGCGTGGACGTCGGCAACGCCGGCACCGTGATGCGCTTCCTGCCCCCCGTCGCCGCCCTCGCCGACGGCGACGTGCGCTTCGACGGCGACCCGCGCAGCCACGAGCGCCCCCTGCACGGCGTCATCGACGCCCTGCGCACCCTGGGCGCCCGCATCGACGACGGCGGCCGCGGCGCGCTGCCGCTGACGGTGCACGGCGGCGGCGCCCTGGACGGCGGCGCGGTGGAGGTGGACGCCTCGTCCTCCTCGCAGTTCATCAGCGCCCTGCTGCTGGCCGCCCCCCGCTTCAACCAGGGCCTGCGGCTGCGCCACACCGGCCGCAGCCTGCCCTCGCTGCCGCACATCCGCATGACGGTGGAGATGCTGCGCGCCGCCGGCGCCCAGGTCTCCACCCCGGAGGACGGCGGCGAGCCGAACGTCTGGCACGTCGCCCCCGGCGCCCTGCTGGGCCGCGACCTGACGATCGAGCCGGACCTGTCCAACGCCCAGCCCTTCCTGTCCGCCGCCCTGATCACCGGCGGCCGCGTCACCGTCCCGGACTGGCCCGAGCACACCACACAGCCCGGCGACGCGCTGCGGGGGATCCTCACCGCGATGGGCGGCTCCTGCGAGCTGACCCACCGGGGCCTGACCCTCACCGGTACGGGCCGCGTCCACGGCGTCGACCTCGACCTGGGCGACGTGGGCGAGCTGACCCCCGGCATCGCGGCGCTGGCCGCCCTCGCCGACTCCCCCTCCACCCTGCGGGGCGTCGCCCACCTGCGGCTGCACGAGACGGACCGCCTGGCCGCGCTCACCAAGGAGATCAACGGCCTGGGCGGCGACGTCACCGAGACGGCCGACGGCCTGCGCATCCGCCCCCGCCCGCTGCACGGCGGCGTCTTCCGCACCTACGACGACCACCGGATGGCCACTGCGGGCGCGGTGATCGGCCTGGCGGTGGAAGGTGTAGAGGTGGAGAACGTAGCGACGACCGCGAAGACCCTGCCGGACTTCCCCGTGCTGTGGGCGGCCATGCTCGGCGAGAGCGCCTGACCCCCTCATGCGCCGCTACGGGAAGAACACCGACGAGGACGACATCCGCAGCCGCCCCGACCGGCGCGGCAGCCGGCCGCGCAGCCGCAACCGCCCCAAGCACGAGGACGCGGTCCCCGGCTTCGTCCTGACCATCGACCGGGGCCGGATCACCTGCCTGATCGAGGGCCGGACGGTCACCGCGGTCAAGGCCCGCGAGCTGGGCCGCAAGGGCATCGTGGTCGGCGACAGCGTGGCGGTCATCGGCGACCTCTCCGGCGACGAGGGCTCGCTGGCGCGGGTCGTACGGGTGGAGGAGCGCTCCTCGGTGCTGCGCCGCACGGCGGACGACGACGATCCGTACGAGCGGGTGGTCGTCGCCAACGCCGACCAGCTGGCGATCGTCACCGCCCTCGCCGACCCCGAGCCGCGCCCCCGCCTGATCGACCGCTGCCTGGTCGCCGCGTACGACGCGGGCCTGGAGCCGCTGCTGATCCTGACCAAGGCGGACCTGGCGCCCCCGGAGAAGTTCCTCGACGCCTACGCCCCCCTGGGCGTGCGCGCGGTGGCCACCCGCAAGGACGAGCTGTCGGACGGCAGCGGGGTCGAGCGGGTACGGGCCGAGCTGGACGGCCGGATCACCGCCTTCGTCGGCCACTCCGGCGTCGGCAAGACGACCCTGGTCAACGCCCTGGTCCCGGCCCACCAGCGCGCCACGGGCATCGTCAACGCGGTCACCGGCCGCGGCCGCCACACCACGACCTCCGCCCTGGCCCTCCCGCTGCCCGGCAACGAGGGCTGGGTCATCGACACCCCGGGCGTACGGTCCTTCGGCCTGGCGCACGTCGACCCCTCGCGGGTCATCCTGGCCTTCCCCGACCTGCAGCCCGGTACGGAGAACTGCCCGCGCGCGTGCACCCACGACGAGGCGGACTGCGCCCTGGACGCCTACGTGGCGGAGGGCCACGCGGACCCGGACCGCCTGTACTCCCTGCGCCGCCTGCTGGCCACCCGCGAGCGCCACGAGGGCGACTGACCGGCACACCACCGGCCCCGGCCCCTCGGTGACGGCCGGGAAACGATCGGCGATGTTTACCCACGCCCGTCGCGCGGCAGATGCATAATCGCACCACGGTCAACGGCGAGGAGGCACAGGGGCAATGGCGGTCGCATGGCTCCTGGTGGTGGTGGCCGGAATCCTCGAGACCGGTTTCGCGGTCTGCCTCAAGCTCAGCCACGGCTTCACCCGCCTGTGGCCCACGATCGCCTTCGCCTCCTTCGCCCTGGGCAGCTTCGGCCTGCTGACGCTCTCCCTGAAGAAGCTGGACGTGGGCCCCGCCTACGCGGTCTGGACGGGCATCGGCGCGGCGGGCACCGCGATCTACGGCATGGCCTTCCTCGGCGACGTCGTCTCCACGCTCAAGATCGTGTCGATCTCACTGGTCGTCGCCGGCGTCATCGGCCTGCAGCTCTCGGGCTCCGGCGGCCACTGAGGAAGGGCCGGCCAGCAGCGCGGCCGCCGTCTCCGCCAGCCCGTCCCCCTTCGCACCGGGCGCGACCACCAGGCTCAGCGTGATCCGCGTGAAGTGCTCGCAGACCGCCGCCGGCTGCGCACCGCCCGGCCAGTCGACCGCGAGCGCGGCGACCGCCCGTTCGCACACCTTGTCGACCATCTCCGCCGGCGACTCCACCGGCGCCGCGACACCGGGGCCACGCTGACCGGCACCGCGCTGACCGGGAAGGGCCGTACGCGCCGACCGCTGCGGCACCGGCAGCCGCGCGCCCCAGCAGCCGGTCAGCACGGCCCGTACGAGGGGATTGGCGCGCGCCGTGCGCAGGGTCCACTCCCCCAGCGCCGCCAGCCGCCCCGCGATGTCCGCGCCGGAGCGCTCGGCGTCCGCCAACGCCCGCTCCACACCGGCGAGGTACGCCGCCGCCTCCCGCCGGAGCAGGGCCTGCGCGAGGCCGTCCTTGCTGCCGAACTCGTTGTAGAGGGTCTGCCGGGACACCCCGGCGGCCGCGGCCACGTCGACCATCCGCACCCCGGCCCAGGGCCGGTCGCCGAGCGCCGCGTAGGCGGCGTCGAGCAGTCCTTCTCGCGCTGTGGGCATCCTCGCCTCCGACCAGCCGCCGTGGGCCCAGAATTGACTCACCCGCAGAAGCTGTCAAGGGTCCCCGCGGCCAAGCCGGGGGCTACCGGAGGGTACGTCCGGGCCCGGCGCCAGATAGTGTGCGCCCATGGCGGACTTCCACGATGATCTGCGCCTGGCCCATGTGCTGGCGGACCAGGCCGACGCGACGACGATGGCCCGCTTCAAGGCGCTCGACCTGAAGGTCGAGACCAAACCGGACCTGACGCCCGTCTCCGAGGCGGACAAGGCGACCGAGGAGCTGATCCGCACGGCCCTGCGCCGCTCGCGCCCGCGCGACGCGGTGATGGGCGAGGAGTACGGCCTGGACGGCGTCGGCCCGCGCCGCTGGATCATCGACCCCATCGACGGCACGAAGAACTACGTGCGCGGCGTCCCCGTCTGGGCCACGCTGATCTCGCTGATGGTCCCGGGCGAGCAGGGTTACGAGCCCGTGGTCGGCGTGGTCTCCGCCCCGGCGCTGGGCCGGCGCTGGTGGGCGGTGCGCGGCGGCGGTGCGTACACGGGCCGCAGCCTCTCGCAGGCCACCCGGCTGCGCGTCTCCTCCGTGGACCGCCTCTCCGACGCCTCCTTCGCCTACTCCTCGCTCACCGGCTGGGACGAGCGCGGCCGGCTCGACCGCTTCCTGCACCTGAGCCGGGAGTGCTGGCGCACGCGGGCGTACGGCGATTTCTGGCCGTACATGATGGTGGCCGAGGGCACGGTGGACGCCTGCGCGGAGCCGGA
Organism: Streptomyces polyrhachis; assembly: GCF_042663125.1. Classification (NCBI taxonomy): domain Bacteria; kingdom Bacillati; phylum Actinomycetota; class Actinomycetes; order Kitasatosporales; family Streptomycetaceae; genus Streptomyces; species Streptomyces polyrhachis. The sequence continues at coordinate 9,689 of NZ_JBHSZO010000025.1, forward strand.
GCTGTCGCTGTGGGACATGGCGGCGAACGCGATCATCGTCGAGGAGGCGGGCGGCACGTTCACCGGCCTGAACGGCGTGCGGGGCGTGCACAACGGCGACGCGGCGGCGTCGAACGGCCTGCTGCACGAGGAGTTGCTGGACCACCTCGGGGACTGAGCGGGGGCGCACAGCCGGGGGCGCGCGCCGTCCGCCACCTGTTGTCGCGCGCCCCAACGGGCGTTGTCGGGCCTCTTGTTGGGTCTTTCCCCCCATGGGACTCTGAACGGGGACCTCTGGCGCCCGATCCCGACCGAGAGGGGCTCCGCCACATGCTCGTACGCGACGCCATGAGCACGGTCGTCCTCACCATCGGCCCCGCCCACACCCTCCGCCAGGCCGCGGCCCTGATGGCCGCCCGCCGGGTGGGCGCGGCGGTGGTGCTCAACCCCGACGACTTCGGACTCGGGATCCTCACCGAGCGCGACATCCTCAACGCCGTGGGCGCGGGCCTGAGCCCCGACCACGAGACGGCGCACGCCCACACCACGACGGACGTGGTCTTCGCCTCCCCGGCCTGGACCCTGGAGGAGGCGGCGCAGGCGATGTCGCACGGGGGCTTCCGCCACCTCATCGTGCTGGAGCGCGGCGAGCCGACCGGCGTCGTCTCCGTCCGCGACATCCTCCGCTGCTGGGCACCCCGCCGGGAGGAGGCGGCGCAGCTGCGCTCGTAGCGCCTGCGGGACACACGGCAGAAGGCCCGGAATCCTGCGATTCCGGGCCTTCTGTCTTTGGTAGCGGGGACAGGATTTGAACCTGCGACCTCTGGGTTATGAGCCCAGCGAGCTACCGAGCTGCTCCACCCCGCGTCGTTGTGTCTCAACCATAACCCAGACCTCTGAGCAATGCAAACCATGGTCGCAAGGGCCTTCCGGTAGCGACACGCAAGGCCAGGCTCCCGCTCCACCTGCGGCCGCCAGGAACCGGACGGCCAAACGGGGTGGCACCGACCCGGTGCCACCCCGTCGCGCCCGTCGCGCCCGTCACGCCGACAGCTCCCGCTGGAGCGCGTCGCGCAGCCGCGCGGCCCGCGACGCCACCTCCGCCGGACCCAGCTCCGCCGCCCGGGACGCCCACTCCTGCCCCTCGGCCAGCGACCCGCGCCGCGCCGCGATCAGCGCCAGCCGCAGCGCCGCGCGGCCGTGGCCCGCCTCCGCCGCGCGCCGCCACCACAGCACCGCCTCGGACTCACGCCCCTCGCGTACGAGCAGGAGGCCCAGGTTGAAGGCGCCGTTGCGGCTGCCCGCCTCGGCCGCCGCGCGGTACCAGTGCGCCGCCTCCTCCGCGTCGCCGCGCGCCGCCGCGCACATGCCGACCCGTACCAGCGCACGCCGGTGCCCCTGCTCGGCGGCCACGCGGTACCACTGCTCGGCCTCCTCACCGGACTCGCCGGACTCACCGGACCCGCCGGACGCACCGGCGCCCGCCTCGTCCAGCAGGGCGGCCAGCCGGAAGGCGCCCTCCGCGCTGCCGCCCTGCGCCGCCAGGCGCAGCAGCCGCGCGGCCTCCGGCCCGGGGCCGTCCTCGCGCAGCACCGCGATGCCGGCCTGCAGCGCCGCCTCGCAGTGCCCGGCCCCGGCGGCCTGCTCGTACCAGGACTGCGCCGTGCGCACATCGCCGCGGCCCGCGTGGAGGATGCCGAGGTTGAACGCCGCGTCGACGCTGCCGGCCTCGGCCGCCTTGGAGAACCACGGCTCCGCCCCGGCCGCGTCGCCGCGCTGCAGCAGCAGCACGGCCAGCGCGTTGGCCGCCTCACGGTGCCCGGCGTAGGCGGCGCGGCGGTACCACTGCTCGGCCTGCTCGCCCTTCACGGCGCCGCTCTGCGCGGAGTACAGCAGGGCCAGGTTGTACGCGCCGTTGACGTCGCCGGCCTCCAGCGCCTCGCGGTACCAGAGCTCGGCGCTCGCCGCGTCGCCGCGGTCGGCGTGCAGCGCGCCCAGGGCGTTGGCGGCGTTGCCGTCGCCGTCCTGGGCCGCGCGCCGCCACCACAGCGCGGCGCCGGAGTCGTCGCCGGCGTCGCGCAGCAGGAAGCCGAGCGCGCAGGCGGCGCGGGGCTCGCCGTCCTTGGCGGAGGCGAGGTACCAGCGCTGTGCCTCGGCCGTCTCGCCGCGCTCCTCCAGCAGCGTGCCCAGGTGCAGGGCGGCGCGCCGGTGGCCGCGGGCGGCGGCCTGGCGGTAGAACTGCTCGGCCTCGTCGGCGAGTTCGGGCTCGCGGACGCGGGAGAGGGTGTCGGGGTCGGCCGGGTCGGCCGCCCCGCCGGACCCGTCCGCGCCGCGCTGGCCGGGCAGCAGGCCGCTCGCGGGGCCCACCCGCCGGGAACGCCGGTCGAGGATCCGGGCGAGGCGGTACGCGCCCTCGCGGTGCCCCTGGTCGGCGGCGGCCCGGAACCAGCGCTCGGCGTCCTCGCTCCCCCGGTGCTCGCGCAGGTCGGCGAGGGCGTAGGCGCCCAGGGCGTGGCCGCTCTCGGCGGACTGGCGCAGCCAGTACTCGGCGGCGGGCTCGTCGCCCCGCTCGCGGTAGTGCCGGCCGAGGGCGTGCGCGGCGGCGGCGGAGCCGGCCACGGCGGCGATCCGCCACCACTGGGCGGCCTCCTCGGCGAGGCCGCGCTGGTGGAGCAGGACGCCGAGGTTGTTGGCGGCGGCGCGGTCGCCGTCGGCGGTGGCGGCGCGCAGGTGCGGCTCGGCGCCGTCGAGGTCGCCGCGGCGCAGCAGTTCGGCGCCCACGGCGCTGTGCGCGCTGCGGGCAGGGCCGAGCGCGGCGTCACCGGTACGACGGATTCCGGCCAGGGTCCCGGCCGTCATCCCTCCCCGTGCGCCCTCGCTGGTCAGCCGATGGGCGTCCAACACCCTTGTCTCATCCCCCATGAGCTTCATCGTCGCATCACCTGCAACCCGCGTACACCTGGTATACCGCAGCCGGAAGGTCACTACAGCGTTTTGTCGACTTCCCGACAACTCGGTCCGCGAAACACTGATGCTTCAGGTTCGCTCGATACGGCGAACTTGCCTTAGATGGGTTGACGTTCGCGTGTACGAAACATAAACGCGGGGGTGAGGGGCGGGAGTTGGGGGGTGTGGTCTTTGTGCATCGTAGAGGGTGGGGGGAGTTGGGTGGGGTGGTGCCACTCCGTGTCCGTGGGGGGGCTTTGCCGCTCTGCGGGAGGGCTGTGTCGCTCCGCGGCAAGGGCTGTGTCGCTCCGCGACAGGGGGGCTGCGTCGCTCCGCGACGCTGGGCTGGCTGGGGAGTGCGAATGGGGGGCGGGGTGTGGGTGGCCCCCGTGGAGGGGCGCGTGGATCGTCCGCGTGGGGGAGGCGCATGGAGGATTCCGCGGAGGGGCGCATCGAGGGTCCCGTGGGAAAGGCGATCGAAGGTCCCGTGGGAAAGGCGAAGGCCCCCGGCTGCGCTTTCGCGTCTGCCGGGGGCCTTCGTGCAAGTAGCGGGGACAGGATTTGAACCTGCGACCTCTGGGTTATGAGCCCAGCGAGCTACCGAGCTGCTCCACCCCGCGTCGTTGTGTTCACAACTTTAGCACGCCGACGCGCGGGGGTTCGCCACGGTTTTCCCGGCGGGCGGGCGGCCGTCCGATGGACGCCGCCCGCCCGCCGGGCGCCGCTAGCCGTCCGTACCGGCCGTTCCCGTCTCCCGGGCCCTGCCCGCCCGCTCCAGGGCCTCCTTGAGGTCCTCCTGCGCCTGTGCGTAGCCCTGGAGGTCCTTCTTCTCCAGCGCCTCCTCGCCCGCCCGGTACGCGTCCAGCGCGTCCTGGACCGCGTCCGACAGGGACTGGTCCGCCGACGGCGGGGTGTCCGGCTTCTCGGGCGTGCCCGGCTCCTCCGTGCCCGGAGTCGTCGGAGGACGTTCGCCGAAGATCACGTCCAGCGCCTTGTCCAGCGTGCTCTCGAAGGCCATCTTGTCGCCGTACCGCACCAGCACCAGCTTCAGCAGCGGCAGGTTCAGCTCCTTGCCCCTGATGTACACCGGCTCCACGTACAGCTGGCCGCCACCGAGCGGCACCGTCAGCAGGTTGCCGTACTCCACCTCGGAGTCGCCGCCCTTGAGCAGCCGGATCGTCTCCGCGATGTCCTTGTCGGAGTTGAACTTCGACTGCACCTGCTTGGGACCGTCCGGCGGGTTGCTGGACGGCAGCTTCAGCAGCCGGATGCTGCCGTAGTCCTTGCTGCGCGCGTCGGCGTCCACCGCCATGAAGGCGCCGAGGTTGTCGCGCCCCGCCGGGGTGAAGGTCGTGGTCAGCGAGAAGACCTGCTCCTTCTGGTCCGGCATCCGCATGGTCAGGTAGTACGGCGGCACCGCGCTCTGGTCGCCGCGCTCGCGCGTGGGGTCGTTGGGCACCGACCAGCGGTCACTGCCCGAGTAGAACTGGTTCGCCGTCTTCACGTGGTACTGCGTGAGCAGTTCGCGCTGCACCTTGAAGAGGTCCTGCGGATAGCGCAGGTGGTCCATCAGCGCGGCGCTGATCTCCGAGCGGTCCAGCACCGTGCCCGGGAACGCCTTCTTCCACGTCTTGAGCACCGGGTCCTCGGTGTCCCACTCGTAGAGCTTCACCTCGCCCGAGTAGGCGTCGACGGTCGCCTTCACCGAGTTGCGGATGTAGTTGACCCGGTTCTGCTGGGCGATCAGCTCCCGCTGGCGGTCCACCCGCGTCAGCGAGTCCGAGGTGGTGTCCCCCAGCGTCGTACGGGAGGAGTACGGGTAGCCGTTGCTCGTCGTGTACGCGTCCACGATCCACTGGATCTGGCCGTCCACCACCGCCGGGTAGGGGTCGCCGTCGATCGTCAGCCACGGCGCCACCGCCTCGACGCGCTCCTTGGGCGTGCGGTTGTACAGGATCCGCGAACCCTCCCCGATGGCCCCGGAGTACATGATCTGCGGCTCGCTGAAGGAGAGCGCGTAGGCGAGGCGGTTCATCGGGTTGTCCAGGCTGACACCGCTCTTGCCGGTGTAGCTGAACTCGATCTCCGCGCCGCCGTCCTTGACGTAGTCGATCTCCTTCTGGGGACCGCCGACGATCGAGTACTGCGTCGTCTTCTCGCCGTAGTAGACCCGCGGCTGGTACGGGCCGAGGTCGCCGACGGGCGGCAGGTCGGACTCGGTGTAGTCCGGGCTGCCGGCGTCCACCACCTCGTCGCCCTTGGCGGCGACCACGCCGAAGCCGTGGGTGTACTTGAAGTGCTGGTTGATCCAGTTCTGCTCGCCCGGCACGCCGTCCACGTTCAGCTCGCGCAGGCCCAGCACCGTGTCCTGGTCCTGGTAGCGGTCGACGTCGAGGGTCTCGGGGAACTGGTAGTACTTGCGGACCTGCTGCTGCTGCTGGAAGGTCCCGGAGACGATGTTCGGGTCGAGCAGCCGGATGTTCGCCGTGCGGTCGACCTCCTGGCGCAGCGCCGCGTCGGGCTCGTCGGCGTTGCCGCTGTAGTCCTCGACCGTGGCGCGGTCGATGCCGTACGCCCGCTTGGTCGCCTCCAGGTTCTTCTTGATGAACGGCGCCTCCTTGGCCTGCTCGTTCGGCTTGACCTGGAAGTTCTGCACGATCGCCGGGTAGAGGCCGCCGATGAGGATCGCCGAGAGCACCATCAGGCCCAGGCCGATCAGCGGCAGCTGCCAGGTGCGCCGCCACAGCGTGGCGAAGAAGAGCAGCGAGCAGATGATCGCGATGGCGAAGAGGATCGTCTTGGCCGGGAGGTAGGCGTTGGCGTCGACGTATCTCAGACCCGTCCAGGAGTCCGTCGAGCGCAGGCCGCTGGACTTCACCGCCAGTCCGTAGCGGTCCAGCCAGTACGCCACGGCCTTCAGCGCGACGAACACCCCGAGGAGCACGGCCAGGTGCATCGTGGCCTGCGCGGTGGCGCGGGCACCGGGGCTGGAGACGCGCAGGCCCCCGTACAGGTAGCTCACCAGTGCCGTCGCGATCAGCGAGAGCACCACGGCGGCGAAGCCGAAGCCCAGCAGGAAGCGGTACCAGGGCAGGTCGAAGGCGTAGAAGGAGATGTCCTTGTGGAACTGCGGGTCCTTCTCACCGAACGACACCCCGTTGACCCACATCAGCCAGATGCGCCACTGACCGGAGGCGGAGGCTCCCGAGATCAGGCCGACGAGCAGCGCGATCCCGATGAGCAGCCACTTCTTGTACGGGGCGATGCCCATCCGGTAGCGGTCGAGGCTCTCCTGCTCCATCGACATCGCGGAGAGCGGCGGGCGCAGCCGGTAGGCCAGCCACATGTTGAACCCCACCGCCAGCGCCATCAGGGTGCCGAAGACGAAGAACAGCCCGGTCTTCGTCCACAGTTGGGTGGTGAAGACGGAGGAGTAGTGCACCGAGCGGTACCACAGCCAGTCCGTCCAGAACCCGGCGAACATGACGAAGAGGATGGCCAGCACCGCCAGTGCGCCCAGCGTCATCATCAGGGTCCGCATGCGCCGGGACGGCCGGCTGAGATTGATCCGTGGCCTCGACGGGCCTGAGCCGCGGTCCGGCATCTGGAAAGCCAAGGGTGCGCACCTCTGGAAGTAAGGGGTTGTCGGCGGTGGTTCGTACGTCTGTGGCGTCGCAGGGGTCCTGCTCCGCGCTCGCCATGGACCGTGCCGTGACACGGATGGCTTACTGGTGCAACTTACTCGTGCTTTACCTAGTTCCCCAGTGGGGGGCACAAGCCCGGACAGGACCGGATAGGGGAGGATGGCGAGTATGTCCAACCTTCCCACCGACGGCACGGCATTCGCGGCAAGTCCCCTCACGCGTGCCGTCCTCGAGATCGACGACTACACGGCGGGCTTCGGCTGGGACCAGCCGGTCCGGCTCTTCGCCCTGGTCGACACCGCCCGGCTGCGCACCCGGGAGCCGAAGTTGGCCTCCCAGCTCGGGCTGGGCGGCGCCGACGACCCGGCGACCTCGCCGCTGACACCCGTGGAGCAGCAGGAACTGCCCGACGACAAGGCGCTGGACGAGTTCCTGGCGACCGTGGCGTGGCCGCCGAGCGTCGCCGGGTGCGCGCTGTCGGTCGAGCGGCTGATGCTGCCGCCCGCCGCCGAGAGCGCGATCCCCGAGGGGCTGGACGGGCAGGCGCTCACCGACTGGGTGGCCGCCCATCCGGAGCGCCAGGAGGTCCGGATGACCGTGGCCGTCCTGCGCGACGGCAGCCGGGAGTGCGCGCTGCGGCTGCGTGAGAAGGACTCGGCGCGCGAGGTGCTCACCGGCGCGGACCTGGTGCCGGGGCTGGCCGCGGCGCTCGCGGCGACCCTGCAGGACTGAGAGGCTGTTGCCGCGCGGGCCCGTATCGGAGGGCCTGCGCGTACGACGGGAGGGGCGGCCGGACTCGGAGTCCGGCCGCCCCTCCCGTCGTGTCCTGCCGTGTCAGCTCTTCGCCGCCCGGCAGGTCTTCAGCTGGTCGGTGTCGCCCTCGCGGATGTCCGTCAGCGCGTCCAGCGCGTCGTCGATCGTCGCCACCTCCACGAGCGTCAGGCCCTCGGGGGGGTCGGCGGCGGCGGTGGCGCAGTTCTCCTTCGGGGTGAGGAAGAACTCCGCGCCCTGCTGGCGGGCGCCGATCGTCTTCAGGCCCACGCCGCCGATCGGGCCGACGTGCCCGCCGTCGTCGATCGTGCCCGTACCCGCGACGAACTTCCCACCCGTCAGGCTGCCCTTGGTGAGTTTGTCGACGATGCCGAGCGAGAACATCAGCCCGGCGCTGGGGCCGCCGACGTCGGCCAGCTTGATGTCGATCTCGAAGGGGAAGGCGTGGTCGGAGCCGGCCTGGATGCCGACCATGGCCCGCCGGGGGTCGTCGGGGGCCTTCATCGTCGTGATGGTGACGTCCTCGGCCCTGCCGGAAGGTTTCTTCCCGGCCTTCTTCGCCGCCTGGGCGCGCTTGGCGGGGATCACGGAGAAGGTGGTCTCCTCGCCCGGCTTGTGCTGGGTGACCAGCTTGGCGACGTCTCCCGGCTCGGCGACCGGCGTGCCGTCCACCGCGACGATGGCGTCCCCGGCGTGCAGTTCGCCCTCGGCGGGGCTGTCCTTGACGACGGTGCGCACGATGACCCAGGAGCGGACCGGGATGTCCAGCTCGCGCAGCGCCGCGACCTTGGCGCTCTCCTGCGAGGCGGTGAACTCCTCGGCGTTCTCCTGGTCGACTTCCTCGGCCGTCTTGTCCTGCGGGTAGAGGGTGTCGTGCGGGACGACCGCGTCGTTGCCGGAGAGCCAGCCCGCGACCGCCTCGACGAAGCTCATCCGGTAGTCCGCGCCCGTGACGCGGACCGTCGTCATGTTGAGGTTGCCCGTGGCGGGGTACGTCTTGCGGCCCTCGATCCGCAGCACCGGCTCGCCGTCGTGGTCGCCCAGGGTGTTGACCGTCGGGCCCGGGGACATCTCGGCGTAGGGCGAGGGGGCGAGTGCCAGGACGAAGACCATGACCATCAGGGTCAGCGTGGCGGCGAGCAGCGTCGCGGTGCGGCGTGGCATGGGGTCGACAGTACGGGACGCCTACGCGGCTCCGGAACGGGAGTGCGATCCGGAGTGCGTACGCTCCATGGCCTCCCGGAAACGCTCGTAGCCCTGCAGCTCGGCGCTGTCCCCGGTGGACTTGTTCCGCGTGGCCCAGCCCGCCCATATCGCCGCCGCCCCGGCGGACACCACGGGGATCACCAGCCATGCAATCGCGGCCATGTCGGCGCTCTCTCCCTCTCGTGCCTTCGCGTGCCTTCTCAGACCCCTGCGGGCCTTTGCGGACCTCTGCGGACCTCTGCGGCTCCGCTCGAAGCCGTCGGGGTCGCAGCCCCGTGCCCGCGGCTCCCGCCCCGGGTACGAAACCGTCCCTCAAGGCAACGCTCTGGCCTTGCCGGGGGTTACGCAACTCGTGTGCCGTCCGGCGCCGCGCCCCGCACCGTGCTTGACACCGCGCCCGTATCCGCCCCGGACGGTGCAGCTCAGCAGGCCCCGACCCACTCCTCGGTGCCGTCGGAGAACCTCTGGTGCTTCCAGATCGGCACCTCGTGCTTGAGGGTGTCGATCAGCTTGCGGCAGGCCTCGAACGCCTCCCCCCGGTGCGGGCAGGCCACGGCGGTGATGACCGCGATGTCCCCGATGCCCAGCTCGCCGACCCGGTGGACGGCGGCGAGCGCCCGTACGGGGTACTCGGCGGCGATCTTCTCCGCGATCCGGCGCAGCTCCGCCTCCGCCGAGGGGTGGCAGGAGTAGCCGAGGGCGTCCACGTCGGCGCCGCCGTCGTGGTTGCGTACGGTCCCGACGAAGAAGGCGGTGCCGCCGGCGGAGTCGTCCGCGACGGCCGCGTGGACCTCGTCGAGGGAGAGGGGCGTCTCGCGGATGGCGAGCAGCCGGATCGGGTCGGCCGCGGCCTGCTCACCGGGGTGGTCGGGTGTGTGTTCCATACCGCCCATCCTGCCCGACGGGCCGTGCGCGGGGCTCAGATCCTGCCCCGGCGGGCCCTGCGGATCTGGCGTACGGCGGCGGCCGTGCCGAGCAGGGCGACCGTGGCGCCCGCGGCCCCCGCGACCGTGGCGTCCTTGCGGCCGAGGCGGCGGCCGGCGACCGTGTGGTGGCCCGAGGTCTCCGCCAGCAGCGCGGCGAGCGCCTCCTCGTTCGTCCACTGCGGGCGCCAGCCCGCGTCGTGCAGCCGCGAGCCGCTGACCACCCAGGAGTGCATCGTGTACGCGAGGTCGCCGGCCGGGGAGGGGGTGAGCCCCAGGCGGTGCAGCCGGGCGGCGGCGCCCACGGCGACGGCGGAGGGCAGCTCCATGCGCCGGATGCCGCTCAGCTCCTCCACCTCCTCCTGCTCCAGCCAGCCCTCGCAGCCCACCGCCAGCTCCCCCTCCGCCTTGCCCAGGGCGGCGAACTCCAGCGCGGAGGCGAGGTCCGCCACGTGGCAGAACTGCCAGCACGGCCGCGAGCCCTTCACCACCAGCAGCCGGGGGGACTCGAAGTACCTGGTCAGCGGGGTGTCCACGCCGCCGACCAGGGCGGCGGGGCGCACCACCGTCACGTTGAGTCCGGGGTGGGCGCGGGGGGCGCGCTTGGCGAGGCGTTCGATCTCCAGCAGGTCGGCGACGCCGGTGGCGTCCTCCGTGGCGTTCAGCTCGGCGTCCTCCGAGAGCGGCACCGGGTTGTCGGGGAGGGCGCCGTAGACCATGGCGGAGGTGAGGAGGACCACCCGGTGCACGCCCGCGGCGGCGGCCGCGGTGAGCACCGTCTGCGTGCCGCGCACGTTGTACGCGGTACGGGCTACGGGGTCGGTCTCCAGGTTGACGTCGACGGCCAGGTGCACCACGACGTCCACGCCGGAGAGCTTCTCGGCGATCGCGGGGTCGCGTACGTCCATCACGTGCCACTGCGCCGCCTCGGTCTCCCCGCGGCGCTCGTCGAAGGCGACGAGCCGTCCGACCTCGTCGGACTCGGCCAGCCGGGCCGCGAGGAGGGCGCCGATCCCCGTCGCCGCGCCGGTGACGGCCACCACCGGGCCGTGGCGCCCCTCCGACCTGGGGGCGGCGGGCGCGGGGGTTTCGGCGGGGGTTTCGGCGAGGCCCGCGGGCTCGGCCGCTGCGGTGTCTCGGGGGGTTCGCGCTCCGCGAACGTTCGGTTCCGGGGAACTCACCGGGCGGCTCCAGCTGTTGTCTGCAGTAGGTCCACCCCATCCTGCCCCAGCCGCCCGGCCGGTGTGGGAGCCCCGGCGCTGTCCAAGGGGGCCGCTCGCCCCCGCGGGGCCGGGTTGTCCGAGGAAGCGCCTAGGCTGGATGTGTTGGAGGGCACAGCTGCCGGCCCTGGATCGACGGCGGCCTGACGAGCCGAGGACACCGTGAGTGACACCCCATTCGGATTCGGACTCCCTTCGGAGCCCGGTGACGACGACGAGGGCAAGAAGGACCAGGGGCCTGCTCAGAACCCCTTCGGTTTCGGCGGGGGCGCCGGCGACAATCCCTTCGCGGCGCTGTTCGGCATGGGCGGGATGCCGGGTATGCCCGGGCCGCCCGGCGGGGTCCCCGGCAACTTCAACCCGGCCGACCTCGGCGCCGCCTTCCAGCAGCTCGGCCAGATGCTGAGCTACGAGGGCGGGCCGGTCAACTGGGACATGGCCAAGCAGGTCGCCCGCCAGGCCGTCGCCCAGGGCACCCCGGACGGCGTCAAGGACGCGAGCGTCGGCGCCTCGGAGCGCCAGGCCGTCGAGGAGGCGCTGCGGCTGGCCGAGCTGTGGCTGGACGGCGCGACGGCGCTGCCCTCGGGCGCCGCCTCGACGGTGGCGTGGAGCCGCGCCGAGTGGGTGGAGGCCACGCTTCCGGTCTGGCGGGAGCTGGTGGACCCGGTGGCCGAGCGCGTCGGTACGGCGATGGGGAGCGTCCTGCCCGAGGAGATGCAGGCCATGGCGGGCCCGCTGATCGGCATGATGCGCTCGATGGGCGGCGCCATGTTCGGCCAGCAGATCGGGCAGGCCGTGGGGGTGCTCGCCGGCGAGGTCTTCGGCTCGACGGACGTCGGGCTGCCGCTGGGCCCAGCCGGCAAGGCGGCGCTGCTGCCCCTCAACGTACGGTCCTTCGGTGCGGGCCTGGGCCTGCCCGAGGAGGAGGTGCGGCTCTACCTGGCGCTGCGCGAGGCCGCCCACCAGCGGCTCTTCCAGCACGTGCCGTGGCTGCGGGCGCATCTCTTCGGTGCGGTCGAGGGCTACGCCCAGGGCATCAAGGTCGACACGGCCAAGCTGGAGGACCTGGTCGGCCAGCTCGACCCCTCGCGGCCCGAGGAGCTGCAGGACGCGCTGCAGCAGGGCATGTTCCAGCCGCAGGACACCCCCGAGCAGAAGGCCGCCCTGGCACGGCTGGAGACGGCGCTGGCGCTGGTCGAGGGCTGGGTGGACGCCGTGGTGCACGAGGCCGCCGCGTCCCGGCTGCCCTCGGCGGACGCGCTGCGCGAGGCGCTGCGCCGCCGCCGGGCGAGCGGTGGTCCGGCGGAGCAGACCTTCGCCACGCTGATCGGCATGGAGCTGCGGCCGCGCCGGCTGCGCGACGCCTCCCGGCTGTGGGCCTCACTGGCGGACGCCCGGGGCACGGACGGCCGCGACGCGCTGTGGGCGCACCCGGACATGCTGCCCACCGCGCATGACCTGGACGACCCCGACGGCTTCGTCCACAGTGAGCAGCCGGACTTCTCCGAGCTGGACAGGATGCTGGGCGCGGCGGCGAGCGGGACGGCCGAGGACACCGCGCCGCCGAAGGACACCGGCGCGGCAGGCGGCGGTGCGGCGCCGGAAGGTCCGGGCGCCGGCGAGGAGGAGCAGGGCAAGTGAGTCTGTACGACGACGCGATGCTGGTGCTGAAGGAGTACGCGGGCCAGCCGGAGCTGCGCGACGCCTACCTGGAGCATCTGGCGGACCATCCCGACGGCATGGGGAAGGGCTGCGGCGCCGGCCATCTGACGGCCAGCGCGCTGGTGGTCGACCCGGCCGGCGGGCGGGTGCTGCTCACGCTCCACCGCAAGCTGGAGATGTGGCTGCAGATGGGCGGCCACTGCGAGCCGGAGGACGCCACGCTGGAGGACGCCGCGCTGCGGGAGGGCTGGGAGGAGTCCGGCATCACGGGGCTGGTGCTGCTGGGCGGCGGCCCCGTCCGCCTCGACCGCCACCCGATCCCGGGCCCGTGCACGCAGCACTTCGACGTGCAGTACGCGGCGCTGGCCCCGGCGGGCGCCGAGCCGGAGATCAGCGACGAGTCGCTGGACCTGCGCTGGTTCTCCTACGACGAGGCGGAGCGCCTCGGAGACTCCTCCGTCGCCCTGCTGGTGCGGGCGGCGCGGGAGCGGCTGGGCGACTGACGTACGCCCGGACAGGGCGGATACGCACCGAGGGGCCCGCGTCGTCGGACGCGGGCCCCTCGGTGCGTACGGCCCAGCTCAGCGGTTGCTGAAGATGTTGCCCTGGTTGCCGCCGCGGGCGCCCTGCTGACCCAGGCCGAACTGCGCCGCCGCGCCCTGGCCCAGCACCGCGTGCTGCGGCGGGAGCTGCTCGCTGGGCTGGACCAGCGCGAAGCCGTGGCCCTGGAAGGACAGCTCCCAGCCCTCGCCCGTGTTGCCGCGCCGCCGCCAGACCCCCGAGGAGGAGGTCTGCGACTGCATCTGCACGCGCAGCGCGCTGGTCCAGGCGACGATGGCGTCGGCGTCCACGCTGACGTAGCGCTCCGGGGTCACCGAGAGCATCAGCGGCTTGCCGGAGGTCATCAGCACGACCTTGCCGCGCCCGGTGATCTCCAGGTTGAACTTCCCCGAGCCGGAGATGCCGTACTGGCTGTCCACGGCGACGACGTCCCAGTTCAGCCCGGAGTCCATCGCCAGCACGTAGGAGCTGTCCACCGTCATGCCGCCCGGGTCGACCTCGACCACGTGCAGGTGCTGGGCGAGGTTGGCCAGGTAGACGGTGCCCTGGCCCGAGCAGCGCATCAGCTCCAGGCTCTCGCCGGCCATCCGCTGGCGCGAGCGGCGGGCGTTGCCCTGGTACTCGCCGTCGAAGTCGATCATTCCCTGGTAGGCGACCATGGAGCCCTTGCGGGCCAACAGGTCGCTCTGCCCGTCGAGATGGCAGCGCAGCAGCTGCGCGTTCTGCAGGGCGTAGCGCTCCTGCGACTGGTTCTCGACGTGTGCGAAAAGCGGACTCTGCATGTCTTCCCTCTCCCCCTCAGCCCCGGACCCGCAGGCGGTCGGTCGAGTCCTCGCTCGGCTGTACGACCACGAAACCGCGGCCGGAGAAGCCGATCTGGAACGCCTCGCCGCTGCCGCGTCCGATGAGCGCGCCCATCTTGACGGTCTTCTTCGCCTTCACCTTCAGGTCCGTGGACCAGGCGACCAGGGCGTCCGGGTCGACGTAGGTCTCGTCGTCGCCGCGGCTGGAGCAGTCCACGACGATCGGCGTGCCGCGCGAGGTGATCGCCACCCAGCCGGTGCCGGCGATCTGGACGTTCCACAGGCCCTGGCCGGCGAAGCGCGCCAGGCCCTTGACCTTCTCCACGCCGAACTGCAGGTGGGCGTCGAAGGCGAGGAGGTTGGTGCCGTTGACGGAGACCGCCTCGTTGTTGAGGTTGAGGCAGACGACGTCCGCACCGTAGTCGGCGAGGTAGAGCACGCCGTCGCCGCTGCACTTCATCAGCGGGGCGCCCTCGCCGGTCAGCCACTGGGCGGCTGCCTGGCGCAGGGCCGGCGGGTTGGGCTCGTACTGGACGAAGCCCTCGTAGGCGACCATCGAGCCGGCGCGGGCGTAGAGGTCGGCGCCGGTCTGGAGCACGGTCTTCAGCATGGCGCTGCCGTGGTTCTCCATCCGGGCGGTGATCGGGGTCGGGGCGTAGCCCGCGATGAGTTGCTGGTCCACGGCGGGCTCCTCTAGACCTCGTACGGCTGGACGACGATGAAGTTGCCGGGGGCGCCCCGGAACTGGAGGTTGACCGTCTCCCCGCTGTGGCCGGGGTAGGCGGTGCGGCGCAGGCGGACCTGGCTGGAGAGGACGACCTGGGCGGCGGCCGACCAGGCGACGATGGCGTTGCTGTCGCTGTAGGTGGTGGGGGTGACGGGGAGGACCACGGGGGTGCCGTGGGTCTTGACGATCACCGTGCCCGTACCGGAGAACTGCATGGTGAACAGGGCCCCGCCGGGGATGCCGTGGCCCTCGACGCGCTTGACCTCGTACTGGAGGGTCTCGTCGAAGGCCAGGACGTTCTCCGCGGAGACGCAGATGGCGTCGCCCTGGAGTTCGATGGGGTGGAGGTAGGAGGCGTTGTCCGCGAAGAAGATCTGGCCGCGGCCCGTGCAGCGCATGAGCTGCATCTCCTGGCCGGTGGCGTTCTGCGTGACGCGGCCGATGACGCCGGAGGACTTGTAGCCGAACTCGACCTTGCCCTGGTAGAGCACCATGCTGCCCTGGCGGGCCAGCACGCCCTGGTTCTGGCCCATGCCGATGTCGGCGCGGACCAGCTTGGCGTTCTGCAGCGCCCAGCGCTGGCCGGTCGGGGTCTCGCGGTAGGGCTCCATGGCCTTGGCGAGGCCGAGGGGGGCCGCCTGCGGGACGGCGTAGGCGCCGGGCTGGCCCGGCTGGGGGGCGCCGCCGGGGGGCGGGCCGCCGAAGGGGTTGGGGAGGGCGCCGCCGACCGCGGGGGCGGGCGGGGCTCCGGGCGGCGCGAACTGGCCCGGGGCGCCGCCGGGCGGGCCGAACTGGCCCGGCGGGGCGGGCGGGGCTCCCGGGGGCGCGAACTGGCCGGGGGGTGCCTGGGGCGGTACGGGCGCCGGGGGCGGGGTGAAGGCGGGGGCTGGGGCCTGCGGCGGGGCGCCGAAGGCCGGGGCCGGGGCGGGCGGTTGGGCCGGGGCGCCGAAGGCCGGGGCCGGGGCGGCGGGTGCGCCGAAGGCGGGCGCGGGGGCCGCCGGGGCCGGGGGCGGGGCGAAGCCGGGGGTCTGCCCGGCCGGCTGGGCGGGCTGCTGCTCCTCCAGCACCTCGCCGCCGAAGTTCTTCAGCAGCGCGTCCAGGCCGCCGTCGAAGCCCTGGCCGATGGCGGCGAAGCGCCAGCCGTCCTTGAAGTAGAGGTCGCCGATCATGACGGCCCGCTCCGTGCTGAACTCCGAGCCGTCGAAGGCGTAGCGCGCCACCTCCTCGCCGCCCGCCACGATCCGCAGATAGCCGGGGGCGACCTGGGACATCGTCCCGGCGCCGTCGATCGTCGCGGTGAAGGAGAGGCGGCGGATCGCGTCCGGGACCCGGTCGAGGGTGACGCGGAAGGACTGGGTGTCGCCCGACTGCGGGCCGAGCTGCTGGATGGACTCCTCCGGCGACTTCGGCTGGTTGAAGAAGACGAAGTAGCGGTCGTCCGAGAGCTGCTCGTTCGCGTCGAGGCCGAAGCAGCTGATGTCGAACGAGAATCCGGGGCCGGCGATCTGCACACCGATGTACAGATCCGTCCCTGCCGTCAGGTCACTGATCCTGGCCTTGTGGCCACGCTGGAATTGCCTGCTCATGCCGAACGACCGTCCCCCTCCGGGCTTGCAATCCGTTGGTCTGCCGCGTGCGCCGGGCCGCACTCCTGTACCCGTGCTGCCCCCCGGCCCCGCGTCGGTCAGCCTAACCCTTGTCCGACTGGCCGGGAATGAACGGCAGCGATTCGATCGCGACGACACCCTCCAGGTAGCCGCGGGCCCGCTCGGTCTTGGGGTAGACCTCCAGCAGCTTCCAGAAGCGGGGGCCGTGGCCGGGGACGAGCAGGTGGGCCAGCTCGTGCAGCAGTACGTAGTCCACGACGTACTCCGGCATTCCCTTGAGCCGGTGCGAGAGGCGGATGGTGCCCTCGTCGGGGGTGCACGAGCCCCAGCGGGTGTTCTGGTTGGTCACCCAGCGCACGGTGGTGGGCTGCGGACCGCCGCCCAGATACTGCGCGGAGAGCTGCCGGGCGCGGGCGGCCAGCTCGGAGTCGCCGGGCATCCGCCGGCGCTCCTGGGCCTGCAGCCTGCCGAGCATCACCTCGACCCAGCGCCGCTCCTCCGCCTCGCTCATCCGGGCGGGGATCAGGACCACGGTGCGGTCCCCGTCGCGGTACGCCGAGACGGTCCTGCGCCTGCGCGCGCTGCGCCGGACCTCCACCGCGCTCGCGGTCTTCGGTCCTGCGGCGCTGTGCTGATGGTCGGCAGGCACGTCTCGACGTTACCTCTTCCCGCAGGTGAAAGTCCCGGCCAGAGGCCAGATCGCGGCCCTCGCGCACACGATCCGCGCATCCGCTCCACCGACGTTGGGGGCAATAGGGGGATGAATCACCTTCCGATGCGCGGTGGTTGACGAAAACCTCCGGCCAACCCGCACCGGGCCAGGCGGCCCCGACGGGCCCGGCCGCCCGCCGCACGGGGGTCCGATCGTCGGGGGCCACCCATTGACACCTCATCTTGAACACGTTCAAGATGAGGCTGGACGCCGGGATGGGAGGCACATCCTCCGCTCTGCGCGTTGAGTTGTACGACCAATGACCCGGCCCTGTGGGTAACTCACGGCCCGGTCGCGGCCGGCGGTGCAGAGTGTTGCCCGCGAGGGGCGTTCGCCACTCGCTGAGTCGGACGGGTGCGCCGAGGCGTGCCCGGGACGGACGGGGGAGCCATGGGTGAGGTTCGGAAGGCGGCACGGGCGGTGTGCTCCGACGCGGGCGGGCGGGAGCGGCGCGGCGGGGGCGTCGAGCCGCACCCCATGCTGCGGCCCGCGCTGCGCAGGGCCTGGCGGTCGGGGCAGACCGTCCAGTTCGGTGTCACGCGCGCCACGGCGGTGACCTTCGGCCCGCTCGATCCGGACACGGGGATACTGCTCGACCGGCTCACCGGCGCCCGCGGTCTCTCGCTGGTCCGCCAGGAGGCGGCGGCGCTGGGGCTGCGGGAGGGAGCGGCCGACCAGTTGCTCTCCGCCCTCGCCGGGGCCGGCCTGCTCATGGATGCCACCGGCGGAGGTCCGGGCGCGGCCCGGCTGCGGGAGCGGGCCGGCGCGCTGGACCGGCTGCGGCCGGATCTCGCCTCGCTCTCCGTGCTGCATCCGGACGCCTGCGGGGGTCTGGAGCGGCTGGCCGCGCGGCGTGCGCTGCAGGTGCAGGTGCGCGGGGCGGGGCGGGTGGGGGCGGCCGTGGCCGCACTGCTGTCGGCCGCGGGCGTGGGGCGGGTGGAGGTGCGCGACGGCGGCTGTGTGGAGCCCTGGGACGTGGGGCCCGGCGGCCATGCGCCGCAGCAGGTGGGCGAGCGGCGGGAGGTCTCCGCCCGGCGCGCGGTCCGCGCCGCCGCCCCGGAGCCGCCGGGCGCGGGGCGCCCGGCGGGCGAGCGCGCGACGGCTGCGGCGGGTCCCGCGCTGGTGGTGCTCGCGCCGCGCGACGGCTTCGCCGCCTACGCCCCCGATCCGGACGCCGCCGCCGAGCTGATGGCGGCGGGGGTTCCCCATCTGTACGCGGGGGTGCTGGAGGCGACGGGGGTGGTGGGGCCGCTGGTCCTCCCCGGTGGGACGGCCTGCGCGGGCTGCCTGGCGGCGGCGCGCGCGGCGGAGGAGCCCGAATGGCCCCGGCTGCTGGCCCAGTGGCGCTCGGGGGGCCGGCGGCAGGGCGTGCAGTCCTGCGACGTGGCGCTGGCGGCGCTGGTGGCGGGGCTCACCGCGAGTCATGTACTCACGTATCTGGACGGGGGGTTGCCGCCGGTGACCGGAGCCCGCCTGGAGCTGGCGCTGCCGGGTCTCGATCCGGAGGTGGGCAGACTGGAGCCGTTCCCGGGGTGTGGTTGCGGGGCGGTGGGGACAGCGCTGCCGGCAAGGGTGCCGGCAGCGGTTTCGACAACGGCCGGGTCCGTCGGAGCCGGACAGGAAGCTGGAGGGGCACGTGTCTGATCTTCCTCGCAAGGCTGTGACGCGGACGGCCAAGCTCGCGACGCTGCCGCTGAGTTTCGCCGGACGCTCGGCCTGGGGCCTGGGCAGGCGCATCGGCGGACGCTCGGCCGAGATCGTGGCCCGGGAGCTGCAGCAGCGCACGGCGGAGCAGTTGTTCCGGGTGCTGGGTGAACTGAAGGGGGGCGCGATGAAGTTCGGGCAGGCGCTCTCGGTCTTCGAGTCCGCGCTGCCGGAGGACGTCGCCGGGCCCTACCGCGCGGCGCTGACGAAGCTGCAGGAGGCCGCGCCCCCGATGCCGGTGCGCTCCGTGCACGGGGCGCTGGCCGAGCGGCTGGGCGAGGACTGGCGCGACCTCTTCCTCTCCTTCGACGACACCCCGGCCGCGGCGGCGTCCATCGGCCAGGTCCACCGGGCCGTCTGGCACGACGGGCGGGAGGTGGCGGTGAAGGTGCAGTACCCGGGGGCCGGGGAGGCCCTGCTGAGCGATCTGGCCCAACTGGCGCGCTTCTCGCGGCTGCTGGGGCCGCTCATCCCCGGGATGGACGTCAAGCCGCTCATCGACGAGCTGCGCGACCGGGTCTCGGAGGAGCTGGACTACGCGCTGGAGGCGCAGGCGCAGAAGGCGTACGCGGCCGAGTTCGCGGACGATCCGGACGTGTTCGTGCCGGACGTGGTGCATCAGGCGGATCAGGTGCTGGTGACCGAGTGGATGGACGGGGTCCCGCTGGCCTCGCTCATATCGGACGGCAGCCAGGAGGAGCGCGACCGGGTGGGGCAGCTCCTGGCCCGCTTCCTCTTCGCCGGGACCGCCCGCACGGGACTGCTGCACGCGGATCCGCATCCGGGGAACTTCCGGCTGATCAAGGAGGGTCCGCCCGAGGAGTGGCGGCTGGGCGTGATGGACTTCGGCACGGTCGACCGGCTGCCGGAGGGGCTGCCGCAGACGATCGGCGAGTCCCTGCGGCTCACCCTGGCGGGCGAGGCGCAGGAGGTCTACGACACCTTGCGCGCGGAGGGCTTCGTCAAGCCGACGATCACGCTGGACCCGGACGCGGTGCTGGAGTACCTGGAGCCGATCATCGAGCCGGCGGCGGTGGCGGAGTTCACCTTCACCCGCGGCTGGATGCGTACGCAGGCGGCCCGGATAGCCGATCCCCGCTCCCCCGCCCACCAGTTGGGCAAGCAGTTGAACCTGCCGCCCTCGTATCTGCTGATCCACCGGGTGACGCTCTCCACGATCGGGGTGCTGTGCCAGCTCGGCGCGACGGTCCGGATGCGCGAGGAGCTGGCCGCGTGGCTCCCGGGCTTCGCCGACCCCGAGGTGGAGGACCTGGCCGACGCGACGGTTTGACGGCCGGCTCCTCCGCCTCGGAGTCGGGTCGCAGTCGGGTGCGCCACGTGCGAAGGGGGTCCTCCCGGTGACCGGGAGGACCCCCTTGAGGGTGGTGCGGCGGGTCGCGGGCCGCGCTACGAGCGGTGCGGCGGCGGGGGCCTCGACCCGGTGGGCGTACCGGTCAGTTCATGACCGCCATCGCCAGCGCGCGGCGGGCTCGCATCTGGGTGCGCTCCGCGCGGCGCTGCAGCCGTCGGGCGGCCACCAGCGCCAGCGCCCGGCGCTCGTTCTCGGCTTCGCGCCTGCGCTCGCAATATTGGGCACGGGCGAGCGCTTCTGGCATGAGTTGCATTTCCAGCTTCCTGTTCTGGCGCTCGTCAAAGGCGCCGGCTTCGGGTCGTGCGATCAGGGAGAGAGGGGACGGGTTCATCGAGGGGACCTGCTTTTCGGGATCGTGCGCGAGGGGACGGGAGATGGTGCCGGGGGTGTTCATGCCGCGACCGGGTTCTTCCGCGGACGCCCGCGGGGCCGCTTGCGGGCCACGACGACGCCCTGGATGAAGAGTTCGCCGCCCCAGACGCCCCACGGCTCACGCCGCTCCTTGGCGCCGGTGAGGCAGGCCTCGCGTACGGGGCAGGTCTGGCAGAGGGCCTTGGCGTACTCGACGTCCGCCGGGGACTCCGCGAAGAAGACCTCGGGGTCGTAGGTCCGGCAGGGGACGAGTTCGCCGAGGCTCTCGATGCGCTCGTCGAGCTCGGTCAGTGCGGTCAGCGTGGTCGGCTGGGTCAAGGGGACCTCCAGGTCCGGGTGGTGCTGTGGGGTGTCAGCGGGGGGGAGGTAGGGAGCGTGTACTGGGGTGGACACGTTGTGCCTTCCGTTCGGTGGTTCTTCTGACGGGTGGAGCGGTGTGCTGGCAAACAAAAGGGCCGCGGATCCCGGTCGGGGTCCGCGGCCCTGGAAGGTGCCGTCTCGATCGTGTCGATCAAGATGGTTCCTGCCAGGGTTCAGGGCCGCGGTTGGCCCGCATCTTGCGGTGCTGCTCATTGCCGGCATCCGTCGGAATGACGGCGCCGAAGCCGTCGAAGACCCACGTCTGCTCCTGGAGGCCGGCACCCGCGATGACGCCGGCATAGGCCTGCTCGGCCTTCACCTGCGCTGCCACGAGTGCCCCGGTCGGTCGTGCTACGACGGCCGAACCGAAGGCGCTGCCCAGCACGCGGGCGCCACGGGAACCGGACACACCGGTCCCGCGAAGTCCACGCTCGGACGCGGCGAGCAGGCAGGAGGCGGTCATGGGACGACCAGCCAGTTTGTTGACCAGGATCTTCACGGAACTCGCCTCCTCTCGGCGTCTCGGTGCGGCGAAAGTCGCCGCGGGCAGCTATCAGTACAGCACGGAAGCTTCGGTTCGGGAACCGCTTGCTTCCGTGCTCGGAAGGCTATGAGCCTTCCCAGGGGCAGCGCAAACTATTTACGGGGTTATTTTGGCTCAACCCTCGTCGCCGGAGCCCCCACAGGGCTCCTGACCTGCACAGATGGCGAGTACATCGGCGCCAAATCTGTTCAGTTTTCTCGCCCCCACGCCCGAAATAGCGGACAATTCGGACGAATTGCCTGGAGTTGCTTCGGCGATGGCCAGCAGGGTCTTGTCCGTGAAGACGCAGTAGGCCGGCTGACCGATCGAGCGGGCCTGCTCCGCACGCCACTCGTGGAGCCGCTCGTGGAGCGCCTCGTCCAGCTCGCCGGGGCAGTCCTCGCACCGCATCAGCTTGATCTCACCGGCCCGCGTCAGCGTCTTGCGGCAGACCCGGCAGCGCCCCAGGGTGCGCGGCCCGGTCCACAGCAGCCCGCTCTCCCGCCGCGACGACCCCCCGCCCCCGCCGGGCGGCGTGCCGCCGCCCCACTCGACGCCGCCGCCCCACTCGTCCCCGCCGGACCGGCCCCGCCCCGCCCGGCCGCCGCTGCCGGGCCTGAGGCCGTCCAGGAAGGACGAGGGGAGGCGGGGGCGCCCGCCCGGCGAGCGCGCCAGCGACCAGGACAGGCACAGGTGCGCGCGCGCCCGCGTCACACCGACGTAGAGCAGCCGGCGCTCCTCCTCCACCTGGTCGGCCGTTTTGGCGTAGGCGATGGGCAGCATGCCCTCGGTGAGGCCCACCAGGAACACCGCGTCCCACTCCAGGCCCTTGGCCGCGTGCAGCGAGGCCAGCGTGACGCCGTCCACCGTCGGCGCGTGCTGCGCCTGGGCGCGGGCGTCCAGCTCGGCGACCAGGTCGCCGAGCGTCGCGCCGGGCTTCGCCCGGCCGAAGTCCTCCGCCAGCCGCACCAGCGCCGCCAGCGACTCCCAGCGGTCGCGCGCCGCCCCCGAGCCGGCCGGGGCCTGCGGATGCCACCCCTTGGTGCCCAGCACCGCCCGCACCTGGGAGGCGAGGTCTCCCGCGTCGTCCAGCAGCGCGTCGTTGCCGCCGGCGCGGGCGGCGCCGCGCAGGGCGGTCTCCGCCTCGCGGACCTCGGGGCGCTCGAAGAAGCGCTCGGCGCCGCGGAGTTGGTAGGGGATGCCGCGGTCGGCGAGGGCCTGCTCGTAGACCTCGGACTGGGCGTTGATCCGGTAGAGCACGGCGATCTGGCCGGCGGGGACGCCGCTGTCGATCAGCTTGCCGATCCGCCGGGCGGCGCCCTCGGCCTCCGCGGGCTCGTCCGCGTACTCCACGTACTGCGGGGAGGGGCCGTTCGGGCGCTGGGAGACCAGCTCCAGTCTGTTCTCCGCGGCCCTGCCGTGCGCGCGGTCGAGCAGGCCGTTGGCGAGCCGGACCACCTGCGGTGTGGAGCGGTAGTCGCGCACCAGCTTGACCACCGTGGCGTGCGGATAGCGGCGGCGGAAGTCGAGCAGGTGGTCGGAGGTGGCGCCGGTGAAGGAGTAGACGGTCTGGCTGGCGTCGCCGACCACGCACAGTCCGTCCCGGCCGCCCAGCCACAGCTCCAGCAGGCGCTGCTGGAGGGGGCTGACGTCCTGGTACTCGTCGACCACGAAGTGCTGGTACTGCTGGTGGACCTGCTCGGCGATGTCCGACCGGGCCTGCAGGACGCCCACCGTCAGCAGCAGCACGTCCTCGAAGTCGATCACTCCGCGCTCCGACTTGTGCCGCTCGTAGGCGCGGTAGATCCCCGCCAGCTCGGCGGCGTCGCGCGGCAGCAGGCGCCCGGCCGCGGCCGCGGCGGCCGGATAGTCGTCCGGGGCGGTCTGGGTGACCTTGGCCCACTCGATCTCGCTCGCCGTGTCCCGCAGCTCGCCGCGCTCCAGCTTGACGCCGGCCCGCGCCGCCGCCTCCGCGACCAGCTGGATCTTGCGCTCGACCAGCCGGGGCAGCTCGCCGCCCACCGCCTTGGGCCAGAAGAACTGCAGCTGGCGCAGGGCGGCCGAGTGGAAGGTCCGCGCCTGCACCCCCTCCGCGCCCAGAGCGCGCAGCCGGCCGCGCAGCTCGCCCGCCGCCCGGTTGGTGAACGTCACCGCCAGCACGCTGGAGGGCTGCAGGATGCCGGCCCGCACCCCGTAGGCGATGCGGTGGGTGATGGCGCGGGTCTTGCCCGTCCCCGCGCCCGCCAGCACGCAGACCGGCCCGTGCAGGGACGTCGCGACCTCCCGCTGCTCCGGGTCCAGTCCTTCGAGCACGGCGTCGGGCGACTCGGGGACGGACGGGAACTGCGAGAAGAGCGAGGGGCCGGAGGCGTGGGGTACTGCTGTCACCCCGCCATGCTGCCAGGTCGGGGGAGGCGCCCGGGACCCGTTGTCCACAGGCCGCGGCGTTCGTACGACCAATGCCCGCCGCGGCCCTGGCAATTGCCTGGCCGCGGGTCGGGCGTGCGTGGCAGGGTGTGGCCCATGACATCCGCCGTGCTCGTGCTGGCCGTCGTGACCACCGGGCTCTACGCCGGTGTCATGTACGCCTTCCAGTTCATCATCATGCCCACGCTGGGCCGGGGCTCGGACGCCGAGTTCACCGCCGTCATGCGGCGCATCAACCAGGTCATCGTCAATCCGTGGTTCCTCGTGCTGTTCCTGGGCATCGTGCTGTGGCCGCTGCTCGCCGTCGTCCTCGCCGAGGAGAAGCTGCTCGCCGCCCTGGCGCTGGGCTGCACGGTGCTCGCGCACCTCGTCACCGTCGCCGGCAACATCCCGCTCAACGAGGCGCTCGGCAAGGCCCCCGTCGCCACCCCCGAGGAGCGGCTCGCCGCCCGGGAGGCGTTCGAGGCCCGGTGGCTGCGGCTGCACGCGGTGCGGACGCTGCTGTGCGTGGTCGCCGCCGTGCTGCTGGCCTGCGCCGCGCTCGCGCGGTGAGCACCGGCGGTCGAAGCGGCGGTCGGGCCGTGACCTGCGCGGCGGCGGGAATCAGAGGGCGTGCGCGTGTGTTCTGATCGGTGCTGAAGACGCACGTCGATCCGAAGGAGCGCGAAGCCATGGCGGGCACCGTCACGATGTACAGCACGACCTGGTGCGGCTACTGCACCCGGCTGAAGGGCCAGATGAACCGCGAGGGCATCGCCTTCACCGAGGTCAACATCGAGCACGACCCGGACGCCGCCAAGCTGGTGGAGAGCGTCAACAACGGCAACCAGCTGGTGCCGACCGTGGTCGTGGTGCCCGCGTCGGGCGGCGAGTCGGTCGCCCTGGGCAACCCCTCGATCGCGCAGGTCAAGGCCGCTCTGGACAGCTGAGGTACGAAGGGGGGCGGGCCGGGCGCTCGGACGGGCGCCCGGCCCACCCGCGTCACCAGGGCCGCGCCGTGGGCAGCGGCTCGCCGTACCAGAGCTCTATCAGCCGGGCCGCGATCGAGATCCCCGAGGGGGGCAGGACCTCCCCGGTGCCGAACGCGGTCCGCAGCTCCTCGCGGGAGAACCAGCGCGCCTCGTGCAGCTCCTCGCCGTCCACCCGCACCTCGGTGGAGGTGGCGCGGGCCAGGAAGCCCAGCATCAGGCTGGCGGGGAAGGGCCAGGGCTGGCTGGCGACGTACTCCACCTCGCCCACCTCGACGCCGGCCTCCTCGAAGACCTCGCGCCGCACGGTCTGCTCGATCGTCTCGCCCGGCTCCACGAAGCCCGCCAGTGTCGAGAAGCGGCCCTCGGGCCAGTGCAGCTGGCGGCCCAGCAGGAGCCGGTCGTCCGCGTCCGTCACCGCCATGATGACCGCCGCGTCCGTACGCGGGTAGTGCTCGGCGCCGCAGGCCGGGCAGCGGCGGATGTGGCCGGCCGCCGCGATGGCCGTGCGCTCGCCGCAGCGGGAGCAGAAGCGGTGGGTGCGCTGCCAGTTCTCCAGCGCCACCGCGTGCGTCAGCAGCGCCGCGTCCCGGTCGCCGAGCAGCAGGCCCGCCTCGCGCAGTCCCGCCGGGCGGGCGGAGTCGTCCATCCGCCCCGGGAGCGAGTCCTTCTGCAGGGCGAAGTAGCGCACGCCGTCGGGGTCCGTGCCCAGGAAGTAGCGGTGCTGCTCGGTGGGCGGGGCCTCGAAGGCCGGTGTCATGACCAGCGCGGTGCGGCCGTCGGGGGTGTCGTCGATCAGCGCCTGGCCGCCGGAGACGACGAACACCCGCGTCGTGGGATGGCTCCAGGCGGCGGCGAGCCACGCCTCGTCGAGGCGGTGGTGGGCGGCGCGGTCGATGCCGCTGCCGCCGGTCAGCGCGACCGGCCCGATGCCGTACGCCGTACCGCTGCTGATGGTGGTCACTTCGCTCCCCCTGTGGTGTGCTCCGCGGCGCCGCCGGCCAGTTCGTCCCAGAGCAGGGCCGCCGTCTCCGCGCCCTTGGCCAGCAGGTCCAGCTCCACCTTCTCATCGGGCGCGTGCCAGCCGTCCGAGGGGACGGAGATCCCGAGGAAGAGCACCGGGACGCCCAGCACGTCCTGCAGGTCGGCCGCCGGTCCGGAGCCGCCCTCGCGGGTGTAGCGGATGTCCGTTTCGAAGGCGCGGCCCATGGCGCGGGTGAGGGCCTGCAGGGCGGGCTCGTCGAGGGGGGTGAGGCAGGGGCGGGTGGTGCCGGTCCAGGTGGTCTCGTGGTCGATGCCGGCGGGGAGCCGTCCGGCGACCCACTCCTCGACCGCCTTGCGTACCCGCTCGGCGTCCTGGCCGGCGACGAGGCGGAAGGAGAGCTTCAGGAACGCCCCGGCGGGGATGATCGTCTTGCCGCCCGGTCCCTGGTAGCCGCCGCCGATGCCGTTGACCTCGGCGGTGGGGCGGGCCCAGATCCGCTCCAGGGTGGAGTAGCCGGCCTCGCCCAGGGCGGCGCGGGAGTGGGCGGTGGCCAGCCAGCGCTCCTCGTCGAAGGGGAGCTGGGCGAGGAGTTCGCGCTCGCGGTCGGTGAGGTCCACCGCGCCGTCGTAGAAGCCGGGGATCGCGACGCGGCGGTCCTCGTCGTGGAGGGCGGCGGCGAGGCGGGCGGCCTCGGTCGCCGGGTTGGGGACGGCGCCGCCGAAGGAGCCGGAGTGGATGTCCTGGGCGGGGCCGCGCAGGGTGATCTGGCACTCGGCGAGGCCGCGCATGCCGGTGCAGACGGTGGGGGTGTCCTTCGCCCACATGCCGGTGTCGGAGACGATCACGGTGTCGCAGGCGAGGCGGGCGGCGTGCTCGCGGACGAGGGCGGCGAAGTTCGGGGAGCCGGACTCCTCCTCGCCCTCGATGAGGAGCTTGAGGTTCACGGCGGGGGCGCTGCGGCCGGTGGCGTGCAGGTGGGCGCGGACCCCGAGGGTGTGGAAGAGGACCTGGCCCTTGTCGTCGGCCGCCCCCCGCCCGTACAGCCGGCCGTCCCGGACCGCCGGCTCGAAGGGCTCGGTGCGCCAGCCGTCCTCGCGGGCGGCGGGCTGGACGTCGTGGTGGCCGTAGATCAGGACGGTGGGGGCGTCCGGGTCGCCGGAGGGCCACTCGGCGTAGACGGCGGGGAGGGGCGTGCCCTCGACCGCTGGGGGTGTCCAGACCTCGGCGGTCGGGAAGCCGGTCGCTGTGAGCTTTCCCACCAGCCAGGCGGCGCTGCGGGCCACGTCGGCGGCGCGCTCCGGGTCGGCGGAGACGGACGGGATGCGGATCCACTCGCTCAAGTCGGCCAGGAGGGAGGGGAATTCCTCCGCGACGAAGGTACGGACGGCGTTGTCCGGGGCGCTGCTCATACCCCGAGCATAGGGCCCTCACCCGACAGCAGATCTTCCAGCTCAGCCCGTCCGGGCAGTCCCTGGGGCCGTACGACCTCGCCCGTGCGGACGTACAGGAAGGCGGCGGAGACGTCCTCGGGGGGGATGCCCCACTCGTCGGCCCAGGCCAGTCGGTAGACCGCCAGCTGCAGGGGGTCGGCGCCGCCGCCGCGGCCGGTCTTCCAGTCGACGACCTCGAAGCGCTCCGCGCCGTCGCGGTAGACGGCGTCGATGCGGCCGCGCACGATCCGGCCGGCCAGCGTCAGCTGGAAGGGGGCCTCGACGCGGAAGGGGGTGCGCCGGGCGTACGTGCTGCGTTCGAACGCCTCCTTCAGCTCGGCGAGGTCGCGCTCGTCGGCGATCCCCCCGTCGTCCTGCGGGAGCCAGTCCTGCGCGCCGGGCAGCTCGTCGGGGCCGAGCATCGGCAGCGGCAGCTCCTCGAAGCGCGACTCCACCCAGGCGTGGAAGCGGGTGCCGCGCCGGGCGGCGGGCTGGGGGCGGCGCGGCAGGGGGCGGGCTAGCTCGCGGGCGAAGCCGTCCGGGTCGGCGGCCAGGTGCAGCA
Source organism: Streptomyces polyrhachis (assembly GCF_042663125.1). Taxonomy (NCBI): domain Bacteria; kingdom Bacillati; phylum Actinomycetota; class Actinomycetes; order Kitasatosporales; family Streptomycetaceae; genus Streptomyces; species Streptomyces polyrhachis. Next base: position 37,153 of record NZ_JBHSZO010000025.1, read on the forward strand.
GCTGGGAGGCGGTGAGGGTGCGCGGCAGCGGCACGTCGAAGGAGGTGGCGCGGGAGGCGCGCAGCTCGGTCTCCAGGGCCTCGATGTCGCGGTCCCAGGAGGCGAGCCGGCGGGCGGTCTCGGGCTCGGGGGGTACGGCTTCGCGGCGGGGGGCGGGGAGGGAGGGCGCGGGGTGGGCGGGCGCTGGGTGGGCGCTGTGCGCGGGGGCCGGCTCGGGGCCGGCGTGCTCCGCCAGGTACGTCTCCACCGCCCGCGCCGCCGCGCGCCGGCGCTCGGCCGCCGCCTCGTCCAGCGGCAGCGGCCACAGCCGCTCGGCGCCGCCCTCGGCCAGCGCCGGGTTCTCGGCGTCCTCGGGCGGCTCGGCGGCCCATGCCTCCACCTCGCCGTGGCCGCGCTCGCAGTGCTCGCGCAGGGCGTCGAGGAAGGGCGAGGGGCCGCGGCGGCGCTTCTGCGTCGGCCCCCACCAGTGCCCGGAGCCCAGCAGCATCCGCCGGGGGCGGGTGAACGTGACGTATCCCAGGCGCAGTTCCTCGGTCCGGGCGTGCTCGCGCAGCTCCGAGCGGAACTCCTTCATCCCCTTGGCCGTCCACTCACCCGTCCCGGGCAGGGTGTCCGCGTCGCCGCGCAGGGAGTGGGGCAGCACGCTGCCGTGCGCGGTCCACGCCTCGCGCGCCCGGGTGCTGGGGAAGTGCGAGGTGACCAGGCCGGGGACGGCGACGACGTCCCACTCCAGGCCCTTGGACTTGTGCGCGGTGAGCACCTTCACGGTGTCCGCGCCGTCCGTGGGCAGGGCGGCGTCGAGGCCCTTCTCGTACTGCTGGGCGGTGCGCAGGAAGCCGAGGAAGGCGAGCAGTGTCGCCTCGCCGTCGAGGGAGGCGAAGCGGGCCGCCGTGTCGAGGAAGCCGCCGAGGGTCTCGCGGCGGCGCGCGGCCAGGGCGTGCGGGGAGGCCGACAGCTCGACCTCCAGGCCGCTCACCGCCAGCACCCGGTGCAGTACGTCCATCAGCGGGTCGGCCAGGGAGCGCCGCAGCTCGCGCAGCTCCGTGGCCAGGCGGGCGAAGCGCACCCGGGCCTCGGGGGAGAAGGGCAGGCCGTCCTCGGCGTCCTCGCCGCCGTCGACGAAGGTCTCCAGCGCGTCCGCCAGCGAGGACACCTCCGCCGGGTCGACGCCCTGGGCGGCGGCGGTCAGGCGGGCGTCGGGGTCGTCGGTGTCCCGGGTGCGGACGTGCACCAGCAGCCGGGCCCGGCGGCCCAGGAGCGCCAGGTCGCGGGCGCCGATCCGCCAGCGCGGGCCGGTCAGCAGCCGTACCAGGGAGGCGTTGGCGGTGGGGTCCTGGAGCACCTCGCACATGGCGACCAGGTCGGCGATCTCCGGCAGGTCCAGCAGTCCGGAGAGGCCGACGACCTCGACGGGGACGTCCCGTTCGACCAGGGCGCCCTGGATGGCGGCGAAGTCGCCGGCGGTGCGGCAGAGCACGGCGATCTCGCCGGGGGGCGTGCCCGTACGGACGAGGTGGGCGAGGGAGTCGGCGAGCCAGGCCAGCTCCTCCTCGTGGGTGTCCAGCAGGGCGCAGCGCACCACGCCGTCGTGCTCGGCGCCCGGGGCGGGGCGCAGGGCCTCGACGCCGGCGTGGCGGGCGCGCAGCGGCTCGGCGAGGTCGTTGGCGAGCCGCAGGAGGCGGCCGCCGCTGCGGCGGTTCTCGCTCAGGGAGTGGCGGCTCGCGGGCGGGAAGTGGGCGGGGAAGTCGTCGAGGTTGGCGACGGAGGCGCCGCGCCAGCCGTAGATGGCCTGGCAGGGGTCGCCCACGGCGGTCACCGCGTGGCCGCCGCCGAAGAGGCCGGCGAGCATCCGCCGCTGGGCGACGGAGGTGTCCTGGTACTCGTCGAGGAGGACCACCCGGAACTCCTCGCGCAGCTGCCGGCCGACCGCCGGGTGCCCCTCGGCGAGCTGCGCGGACAGCGCGATCTGGTCGCCGAAGTCGATCAGGTCGCGGCCGCGCTTCTCCCGGCGGTACGCCTCCACCAGCCCGGTCAGCTCCAGGCGGGCCTGCGCGGCGCGGGGGATCTTGCGCAGGTCCTCGTTGCCGAGGGGGACCTCCGCCAGCTCGCGCAGCAGCCGCAGGTCGTGGGCGCGCAGGGCGGCGGGGGCGACGAGGTGCTCGCTCAGCTCGCCGTCCAGGGCGAGCAGGTCGCTGACGAGGGTGGCGAGGGGTTTGACGAGCGCGGGGTAGGGGCCGGGGCCGGCGCGCAGCACCTTGGCGGCGAGCTGGTAGCGGGTGGCGTCGGCGAGGAGGCGGGCGCCGGGCTCCAGGCCCAGGCGCAGGCCGTGGTCCTGGAGGAGCTGTCCGGCGAAGGCGTGGTACGTCGAGATCCGCGGCTCCTCGACCTGCTCGGCGCCCGGAAGGAGATCGGGGTCCAGGACGCCGGCCTTCGTCAGCGCGGTGCGTACGCGCTCGGTCAGCTCGCCGGCTGCCTTGTTGGTGAAGGTCAGGCCCAGCACCTGCTGGGGGGCGACCTGGCCCGTACCCACCAGCCAGACGACCCGCGCCGCCATCACCGTCGTCTTGCCCGAGCCGGCTCCGGCCACGATCACCTGCGGGGCGGGCGGGGCGGTGATGCACGCCGTCTGCTCCGGGGTGAAGGGGATCCCGAGGAGCTGCTTGAGCTGCTCGGGGTCGGTGATACGGCTGGGCACCGGGAGAGCCTAGCCGTGCGGTCGGACAGCGGTGTGCACTACCCCGGAGCGTGGGACGTACGGGAAGCGGGGTGGTATGGGACCCCTACAGCGCGCCCTTGCGGCTGAGGTACGTGAAGCTCGCCCACCCCGGCAGGACCGGCAGCCAGAAGGTCAGCAGCCGGAAGAGCAGCACCGCCGAGAGCGCCGTGTCCGGCTTCAGCCCCGCCGCCGTCAGACCGGCGGTCAGCGCCAGCTCCACCGCGCCCACACCGCCGGGGGTGGGGGCCGCGGAGCCCAGCGCGTTGCCCGCCAGGAAGACCACCGCGATGGCCGGCAGGGTCAGCTCGCCGCCGAAGGCGCGGATCGAGGCGTCCAGGCAGAGCACGAAGAACGCGGTCAGCAGCAGCATCCCGCCGATCCCGGCGAGGAGCTTCTTCGGCCGCTGTACGAGGTCCAGCATGCGCGGTACGACACCGGCGAAGAGCGAGCGCACCCGGGTGGAGACGAACCGCCGCAGGATCGGCACGGCGGTGAACACCAGCACCAGGACGGCCGCCGCGAGCAGCCCCGCGATGACGGCCCGGGAGGCGGAGAGGGAGGGGGTGCGCTCCGTACCGGTGAGGTAGCCGGTGACCAGCAGCAGCAGGATGTGGCAGCCGAGCCCGAAGAGCTGCGAGGCGCCCACCGACGCGACCGCCAGGCCGGGGCGCACGCCCGCCCGCTGCAGGAAGCGGGCGTTGAGCGCCACGCCGCCGACGGCCGCGGGGGCGACCAGCTTCACGAAGGAGCCGGCGACCTGCGCGAGGACGGTGCGCAGGAAGGAGACCCGTTCGGGGACGAAGCCCAGCAGGCTCATCGCGGCGGCCGGATAGGTCGCGGCGGAGAAGAGCAGCGCGAGTGCCACCCAGCCCCAGTTCGCCTGTTCGACGATCTTGTCGAGGTCGACGTGGGTGAACTGGATGAAGAGGAAGTACGCGGCGAAGACCCCGGCGATGACGCTGATCAGCGTGCGCGGGCTGATCCGCTCCAGCCGGGCGGGCTCGACGGGCGCCTGGGGGCGTACCAGCAGCACCTGGTGGCGGATCTGGGTGAGCAGGTCGTCCTCGCGGGCGTTCTCCAGCGCGTCCTCCAGCTGCTTCTTCTCGGCCTTCATGGACTTGCGGTCCATGCCCTTGGCGGCCTTGGACGCCTCCAGTACGGCCTCCCGCTCGCGCTCCTTCTGCGCGCGCCCCAGCCGGCGCAGGGTGCCGCGGGTGCCGCGGGTGAGGGCGATGGGCTGGAGCAGCGGGAGGCTGTCGGCGACCGCGTCGGGGCCGAGGGTGCGGACGGCGGAGGTGACGGCGCGTTCGGCGCCCACGCGCAGGGCGAGCGTCACGAGCAGCTGGGCGATGTCCATCCGCAGCATCACGTCGCCGGCGGCGATCTCGCCGCTGCGGAGGTCGGTGAGGTAGATCGTGCCCTGGGGTGCTTGGGGTCCTTGGGGTCCTTGGGGTCCTTGAGGTACTTGGGGTCCGTCGGGTCCCTGGGGTTCGGCGGGGTTGAGCAGGACCGCGTCCCCGTCCAGCCGGCCGTGGGCGATGCGCCGCGCCTGCAGGGTGCGCACCTGGTCCCAGGTCTGGCGCAGCAGCCCGTCGGTGATCTCGTCGTCCGCCAGGGCGTCGAGGGTGCGGCCGGGCACGTACTCGTAGACGAACATCACCGCGTCCGGGCCCAGCTCGGAGGCGGCGAGCAGCTCCGGGGTGGTGCAGCCGGACGCCTGGGCGGCGTAGGCGGGCAGCGCCTCCTCCTCCAGCAGCTGGCGCAGCGGCTGGATGCTGCGGCGCTGGTAGATGCCGCGCAGCGAGAGCCGCCGCCAGGCGCGGTAGAAGAAGCCCTGGGCCTGCTGCTCGCGGTCGATGACGGTGACGGAGAGCGCCTCCGCGCTGTCCTCCAGGGTGACGAGGTAGCGGCGGCCGCGGTTCTCGTGCTCGCTGTCCGCCTCGGTCCGCGGCTCCTCCGGCAGGTGCGCGGTGACCGGGCGGAAGCCCAGGCGGCGCAGGCCCGCGAGGAGGTGGCGGCCGGTCGGGCGGACGTTGGGGGAGCCGACCGCGTAGAGCGTGCCGTAGGCGACGGTCCAGCCGATGAGGACGGTCAGCAGCATCGCGACGGGCGTGGAGTAGCCGCCGATGAGGACGGTGACGCCGTCGAGGATCAGGACCGCCCACATCAGGACCTGCCAGCCGCTGCGGCGGGAGAGTCCGGAGGCCGTCATGTACGCGATCACGGGCGCCAGGTAGCCGTGCACCGGATCGGTGCGCTCCCCTATCCCGCCGCCGGGCACCTGCTGGGTGAGCGCCACCTGCACCGCCTCGGGGGCGTGGCCGGTGACCCACAGGGAGATGCCCAGGGAGACGCCGTGCGCGAGGACGGCCGCCAGCACGCCGTCGGCGATGCGCAGGCCGTCGCGTTTGATGAGCCGGTCGATGGCGAAGGCGACGGGGACGACGAGGACGGCGACGCTGGAGACGAAGCCGCCGATGCTGACCAGGACGGAGGGGGCGGAGCGCGCCCCCTTGCTGATGTCCTGGCCCAGTCCCTCGGTGGTGGCGTTGGCCACCGCGGCGATGCCCAGGACGGCGATGATGCCCAGGACGCCCAGCAGCAGCCTGATCAGGTCGGCGGGGCGGTGCACCCGGGCGGGCAGCAGCGGCTCGTCGCCCGGCACGCTCTCCGCCTGGAGCGGCTCCTCGGCCTCCCCTTCGCCCCCCTGCGCGGCGCCCTTCGTGCCGTCCGGCCCGGCGGTGCGGGCAGGCGGCCGCGCCGGATCGCGCCGCTGCGCACCGGTGGCCTTGTCCGTACCGCCCCTGGTGATGGCTTCTCCCTCGTCCGTCGCGCCGTGGATCACCGGCCGGCTCCTGTGGGGATGCCGTCGGGTGCATGGTGGCATGACCTGGCTCCGGCCGGATGCATCCGGGTCGGTTGTCGGTGGCATGGGGCACCATGTGCGGAATGAGCGAACCTGGATCCGAACAGCTCCCGGACTACGCGGACCGGGTGCTGGAGACCGCCGAGAGCATCCCGCCGGGCCGCGTGCTGACCTACGGCGACGTGGCCGGGCTGCTCGGCGAGGGCGGCCCGCGCCAGGTCGGCCGGGTGATGGCGCTGTACGGGGCGGCGGTGCCCTGGTGGCGGGTCGTGCGGGCGGACGGGCGGCTGCTTCCCGGCGAGGAGCTGCGGGCGCTGGAGCACTACCGGGCGGAGGGGACCCCGCTGCGTACGGCTGCGGCGGGCCGCTCCGGCGGCAGCGGCTCCGGGACCGCGCGGCACATACCCCGCCTCGACCTGCGGGAGGCCCGCTGGGACTGCGACGTGACGGATCTCCCCGACCTTCTGCGCGGGCCCTCCCCCGACTGACCCCCGGGCCGACCGCTGCCGCCGCGGCTCGGCAAGCACCCCCTCCCCTGGGCCGTACGGAGTACCGTTCGGACCCAGGCACCTCCACCGGCACAGGCGATACACGTGAGCGCTCCCTCCCCCACCGCGACTGCGGCCACTTCGCCGTACCGGCTGGTCAAGACACCAGTCGTGGCGGCGGAGCCCCCTGTCCCGGACCGGGGGCAGCGTGCGGTGCTCGACCATGATTCCGGACCGCTGCTGGTGCTGGCCGGTCCGGGTACGGGAAAGACCACGACGCTCGTGGAGGCGGTGGCCGAGCGGATCCGCAAGGGCACCGAGCCGGAGCGGATCCTGGTGCTCACCTTCAGCCGGGCGGCGGCCGTGGAGCTGCGCGACCGGATGGCCGCGCGGCTGGGCTCGGGCGCCGGCTCCGCCGCGACCCCGCAGGCGACGACCTTCCACTCCTTCTGCTACGCGCTGGTGCGGGCGCACCAGGGTGCCGACCTCTTCGCCGAGCCGCTGCGGCTGCTCTCCGGTCCCGAGCAGGACGTGTTCGTACGGGAGCTGCTGGCCGGAGTGGCCGCCCGGCCGGGCGCCCTGCTGGGCGACGGCACTCCGTGGCCCGACGAGTTGCGGGCCTGCCTGACCACGCGCGGTTTCGCCGACGAGGTGCGCGCGGTGCTGGCCCGCAGCCGGGAGCTGGGGCTGCGCCCCGAGGAGCTGGCCGCCTTCGCCGGGCGCTCGGGGCGCCCCGACTGGGCGGCGGCGGCTGCCTTCCTCGCGGAGTACCTGGACGTGCTGGATATGCGGGAGGTGCTGGACTACAGCGAGCTGGTGCACCGCGCCGCCGTGCTGGCGCGGCGTCCGGAGGTGTCGGCGCAGCTGGCCGCGCGCTACGACGCGGTCTTCGTCGACGAGTACCAGGACACCGACGCCGCCCAGGTGCGGCTGCTGCGGGAGCTGGCCGGCCAGGGCCGCACGCTGCTGGCCTTCGGCGACCCCGACCAGTCGATCTACGCCTTCCGGGGCGCGGACATCGGCGGGATACTGAACTTCCCCCACGTCTTCCCGCGCCGCGACGGCACGCCCGCCGACGTGGCGGTGCTGGGCACCTCGCGCCGCTCGGGCCGGGTGCTGCTGGACGCCACCCGCGAGCTGACCCGCCGGATGCCGCTGCCGCTGCTGCCCGCCGAGACGGTCCAGGCCCACCGTGCGCTCGACGCGGTGCGCGGGGGCGGAAGGGTCGAGGTGTACACGTACCCGACGCCGGGCGCCGAGCTGGACAACGTGGCGGACATCCTGCGCCGGGCGCATCTGGAGGACGGGATCGCGTGGGGCGAGATGGCGGTGCTGGTGCGCGCGGGCGGCCGGAGCATCCCCTCGGTACGGCGCGCGCTGACCTCCGCCGGGGTGCCGCTGGAGGTCTCCGGCGGCGATCTGGCGCTGCGTCACGAACCGGCGGTGGCGCCGCTGCTGCTGGCGCTGCGGGTGGCGGCGGAGGGGGCGCTGGGGGCGGATCGCGGCGGGGTGCCCGCAACGGAGGCGGAGGAGGCGCCCGTTGCGACTGCGCAGGCGGCGCCCGTAGCGGATGGGAGGGGGGATCCCCTCCTCGAAGAGCTTGGGGAGGAGCCGCCGCCGGAGAGTGAAGAGGGCGCCGAGGGCGAGGAGCTTGAGGGCGCGACGTCTCAACTCCCGTCCCTCGACGCCGAGACCGCCACCACCCTCCTCATGTCCCCCCTCGGCGGCCTGGACGCCGCCGACCTGCGCCGGCTCGGGCGCGCCCTGCGCGAGGAGGAGCGGGCCGGCGGCCGGTCCGTGCCGCGCCCCTCCGACGTGCTCGTCGCCGAAGCCCTCGCCGATCCGCGCCGCCTGGTCGCCCACGAGGGCGCGCACGGTCGCGGTGCGCGCCGTCTCGCCGCGCTGCTGGCCGGCGCGCGCTCGGCGCTGGCCGGCGGCGCCACCGCCGAGGAGGCGCTGTGGCTGCTGTGGGACGGCACGCCCTGGCCGCAGCGCCTGGAGCGGGCCGCCCGGCGCGGCGGTGCGGGCGGGCGCAACGCGGACCGCGATCTGGACGCCGTCTGCGCGCTCTTCGAGACCGCCGCCCGCGCCGAGGAGCGCGCGGGCGGGCAGGGCGCGCTGAACTTCCTGGAGGAGGTCGACCGCCAGGACATCGCCGCCGACGTGCTGAGCCGCCGCGCCGCCCGCCCCGACGCCGTCCGGCTGATGACCGCGCACCGCTCCAAGGGCCTGCAGTGGCGCCTGGTGGTGGTGGCCGGGGTGCAGGAGGGGCTCTGGCCCGACCTGCGCCGGCGCGGCTCGCTGCTGGAGGCCGACCGCATCGCCCCGGACGGCATCGCCGAGCCGCTCCCGCCGGGCGCGCTGCTTGCCGAAGAGCGGCGGCTGTTCTACGTGGCGGCGACCCGGGCCCGCGACCGGCTGGTCGTCACGGCGGTGAAGGCGGCGGCGGAGGACGGTGAGACGCCCTCGCGCTTCCTGGGCGAGCTGGGCGTGGAGCCGAAGGACATAGCGAGCCGCCCGCGCCGCCCGCTCAACCTCACCGCCCTGGTCGCGGAGTTGCGCGCCACGACCGTCGACCCCGACGCCGACCCGGGCCTGCGCGAGGCGGCGGCGCGCCGGCTGGCCTATCTGGCGGCGCTGAACGACGACGGGCAGCCGCTGGTCCCCGCCGCCCATCCGCAGCGCTGGTGGGGGCTGGACGAGCCGACGCGCAACGCCGTGCCCGTACGCGACCCCGAGCAGCCCGTCGCGCTCTCCGGCAGTGCGCTGGAGCTGCTGGTCGACACGTGCTCGCTGCAGTGGTTCCTGGGCCGCGAGGTGAAGGCCGACACCCCGGCCAGCTCCGCGCAGGGCTTCGGCCTGGTGGTGCACGCGCTGGCCGACGAGGTCGCCTCGGGCCGTACCCCCGCCGATCTGGACGTGCTGATGGAGCGGCTGGACACGGTCTGGGAGGGGCTCGCCTTCGACGCGCCGTGGAAGTCGGCGCAGGAGAAGGAGAACGCGCGCGCCGCGCTGGAGCGCTTCCTGCGCTGGCACGTGCTGGAGCGCGGGGGGCGCCGGGCGGTCGGCTCCGAGCACGGCTTCGACGTGACGCTGAAGGCGGGCGAGTTCGAGGTACGGGTGCGCGGTTCGATGGACCGGGTGGAGGAGGACGCCGAGGGCCGGGCGTACGTGGTGGACTTCAAGACCGGCAAGCAGAAGCCCTCCGGCGCCGAGATCGAGCGCAACGCGCAGCTCGCCGTCTACCAGGCGGCCGTCGCCGCGGGCGCCGCCGACGAGCTGTTCGACGGGCGCACACCGCGGTCCGGCGGGGCGGAGCTGGTGCACCTGCGGCTGCCCGCGCCGGTCCGCGAGGGCGGCGAGACGATGCCCGCCGTCCAGCACCAGGAACCCCTGCCCGACACCTGGACGGGTGAACTTCTCGCCACCGCCGCCGCCCGCGTCCTCGACGAGCGCTTCCGCCCGACGCCGGGCGCCCACTGCTCGACGTGCGGTTTCCGCAGCTCCTGCAGCGCGCGCCCGGAGGGCCGCCAGATCGTGGAGTGAGGGCGCCGCGGCAGGGCGCGGCGGCGGGGGTCCCGCCGTGTGATCGGATGTCAGATCCGTCCCACAGGGACGCCCCCTGATGCGCCCAGCCGTGAACAAGGAGCGACCGGTGGTCTTCCGCATCCCCTTCGGTCCGCCGGGCCGCTCCCCGGCTGCCCGTACGCACGCGGCGGCGCGGTTTCGTACCGCCGCCGCGCCGCTCCTCCTGCTGACCGCGGCGCTGACGGGCTGCTCCGACGGCGGTGTGCCGCTGGCCGAGCGGTCCGCCGAGGAGATCGGGCGCTCCGCCCTCGCCGCGATGAGGGAGGCGGACTCCCTGACCGTGGAGGGCTACCTGGCGCCGGTGGCGGGGCCGCGCTCGCAGCTGCGGCTGTCCCTCGGCCGGGAGGGCGGCTGCGTGGGGACCATCGACTCCGCGGCGCCTCCCTCGCGGGTACGGGTCCTGGTCGCCGGCGGCTCCTCGTACATGAAGCCCGACCGGCGCTACCTGGTCGCCAACGCGGGCGGCCGGGAGCAGGCGCAGCTCACCGAGGGCCGGATCGCCGGGCGCTGGCTGCGGCTCGACGGGCGTTCGGGGGCGGGCGAGTTCCGGGACCTGTGCGATCTGGACCGGCTGCTCGCCGGGCTGCTTCCCGCGCGGGCGGGGGCGCGGACGCGGAAGGGCGCGCAGGGCACGCTCGGCGGGCGGCCGGTCATCGCCGTGACCGGCGTCGACGGGCGCCGCTCCACGACCGCCTGGGTGGCCACCGAGGGCACGCCGTACATCCTGCGCCTGGACAGCCGCGGCGGGGAGGCGGCCGGCTCCGGGAGCAGCTCCCTCGCCTTCTCCGACTTCGACGCGGCGCGGCGGGTGCGGGCGCCGGGGACGGGCGAGTTCGTCGACATGGCGCGGCTCAACAGCTGACTCCCCTCCCCCGGGAGGCTGTTGGAGGCAGGCGTACGGGCCGCTGACCTGCGACTCACTCGTTTGCTCCGCCCGGAGCGCGCGGCTGGGAGCCCCGGCACACGATGGCCGTCCAGGCCATCGCACCGTATCCGGGGAGCCGCTTGTGCAGCCGTCCGCCTGCGCCAGGACGACCACCGCCCGCAGGTTGGCTGCCGGGGCGGCGGTCGTGGTGCTGGCCGTGACCGCGGCGGCCTGCGGGGGCTCCCCCGACTCCCCCGCCGGGCGCGGCCCCACCACCACCCGGGCCGAGAGCGCGCTGCACTCCGCCGCCGCCCTCGACTGGAAGCGCTGCGAGCCGGCCCCGTCCCAGGAGGCGCAGGGCGCCGGCTCGCTGACGTGGGAGTGCGCCACGCTGCCCGTACCACTGGACCACGCCAGGCCCGACGGCGAGAAGATCGGCATCGCGCTGATCCGCACCCGGGCGGCGGACCCCGCGCACCGCATCGGATCCCTGGTCTTCAACTTCGGCGGCCCCGGCGGCTCGGGGGTCGAGACGCTGCCCGGCACCGCGCACCTCTTCGAGACCCTGCGCACCCGCTACGACCTGGTCAGCTTCGACCCGCGCGGGGTCGGCGCCAGCGACGGGGTGCGCTGCCTGGACGACAAGCAGCTCGACGCGTACTTCGCCGCCGACAACACCCCCGACGACCGGTCGGAGGAGCGCTCGTACGTGCGAGGGGTGAAGGACTTCAACCGGGCCTGCGAGAAGAACGCCGGCACGGTCCTCCCCTACGTCGGCACCGAGGACGCGGCCCGCGACATGGACCTGATGCGCGCCGCGCTCGGCGACGGGAAGCTGCACTACTTCGGCATCTCGTACGGCACCGAACTCGGCGGCGTCTACGCCCACCTCTTCCCCGAGCGCGTCGGCCGCGCGGTGCTGGACAGCGCGATCGACCCGACGCTGGACGCCACCCACCGCTCGCTGGCGCAGGCGAAGGGCTTCCAGCTGGCGCTGGAGAGCTACACCGAGGACTGCGCCGCCCAGGGCGAGGTGTGCCCGCTGGGCGAGGATCCGCGCGAGGGTGCGCAGAAGGTCGCCGCGCTGATCAGGCGGCTGGACGGGGAGCCCTTCCCCGGCATCGGCGACCGCCGCCTCACCCAGGCGCTGGCGACCAGCGGCATCGCGCAGGCGCTGTACTCGGCGGACTTCTGGCCGATCCTCTCCGAGGCGCTGGAGGAGGCGAACACCGACGACGGGCGGCTGCTGATGGTGCTGGGCGACGCGCTCAACGGGCGTGACGACAAGGGCCGTTACAGCACCCTGCAGTCCTCCTTCACCGCGATCAGCTGCAAGGACTCCTCGGAGCGGCCCACCCCGGACGAGGTGCGCGCGCTGCTGCCGGAGTTCCGCGCGGCCTCGCCGGCCTTCGGGGAGTTCATGGCCTGGTCGCTGCTGAGCTGCACGGACTGGGCGGTGCAGGGGACGGCGAAGACCCCGGACGTGAGTGCGAAGGGTGCCGCGCCGATCGTGGTGGTCGGCACCACCAACGATCCGGCGACACCGTTCAAGGGGACGGAGCGGATGGTACGGGCGCTGGGCCCCGGGGTGGGCTACCAGCTGACGCACGAGGGCGAGGGGCACGGCGCGTACACCGGCGGCAGTTCCTGCGTACGGGAGTCGGTGGACGCGTACCTCTTCGACGGGACGCTGCCGGAGAAGGGCGCGACCTGCCGGTAGGCCGGTCCGGAGTCCCCGCGGAGTCCCCGCACAGCCCTCCCGGAGCGGCCGGCCGCCACCGCGCTAGGCTCACCCCTTCATACGCCGCACCCGGGGGGCTCGCACATGTCTACGAAGGCGCACATACGCACCGCGGCCGCGGCGCTCGTACTCCTGCTCGCCGCGACCGGCTGCACGGACGGGTCCGGCGGGCCCGGCAAGCAGCCCACCGCCGCACCGGGCAGCACCGCGCAGGGCAAGCCCGCCGACCCCGGACCGCCGGCCCTGCCCGCCGCGCTGACCGGCCAGCGGCTGGACTGGAAGGCGTGCGGGGCCCCCGTCGGCGCGCCCCCCGCCCAGCAGCATCCGCCCGCGCGGCTCGCGGACGGCACCCGCTGGGAGTGCGCGACGCTGAAGGCGCCGCTGGACTACGCCAAGCCGGCCGGCGCGACCATGGGCATCGCGCTGATCCGCGCGAAGGCCGAGTACGGCAAGAGCACCGGTTCGCTGCTCTTCAACTTCGGCGGACCCGGCGGCTCCGGGGTGCGCGGGCTGCCCAACTCCGCGCGGCTCTTCGGCAAGCTCCGCGAGCGCTACGACCTGGTGAGCTTCGACCCGCGCGGGGTGGCGGGCAGTTCACGGGTGCGCTGCCTGCCCGACAAGCGGCTGGACGCCTTCTTCGCGATGGACAGCACCCCGGACACGGCCGCGGAGGAGAAGACGTACTTCACCGCCTCCCGCGACTTCAACCGCGCCTGCGGGAAGGAGTCCGCCAGGGTCCTCCCGCACGTCGCCACCACCAGCGCGGCGCGCGACATGGACCTGATGCGCGAGGTGCTGGGCGACAAGAAGCTCAACTACTTCGGCTTCTCCTACGGCAGCAAGCTCGGCGGCGTCTACGCCCACCTCTTCCCCGGCAACGTCGGCCGGATGGCCATCGACGCGATCGTCGACCCCACCGCCGACATGAAGCACCACGCGCTCAACCAGGCGATCGGCTTCCAGCGGGCGCTCGACAACTACTTCACCTCGCGCGGGCAGGACCCGAAGACCGCCACCGCCCGCCTGGTGAGGCTCCTCGACCGCCTCGACTCCAGCCCGCTGCCCACCGGGAGCGGACGCGGTCTCACCGAGGGGCAGGCACTGACGGGGATCGTCGTCCCGCTCTACGACAAGTCGGGCTGGTCGACGCTCACCCAGGCGCTGGAGGAGGCGGAGTCCGGCAGCGGCAGCACGCTGCTGGCACTGGCGGACTCCTACAACGGCCGGGAGGAGTCGGGCCGCTACGGCCTCCAGATGCACGCCCAGCGCGCGGTGGACTGCGCGGACGCCGCACAGCGCCCGACGCCGCGGCAGGCGAAGGCGTCGCTGGCGGAGTTCACGAAGGCCTCGCCCGTCTTCGGCCCCTTCCTGGGCTGGGACGTCGCCGGCTGGTGCGCCGACTGGCCGGTGGCCGGCGAGGCAAACGACCCGGACGTGAGCGCGCCGGGCGCCGCGCCGATCCTGGTCGTCGGCGGCAAGGGCGACCCGGCGACCCCGTACGAGGGCGCCCAGCGCATGGTCGACGAGTTGGGCCCGGGGGTGGGCACGCTCCTCACGTACGAGGGGGAGGGCCACGGCGCGTACGGCACGGGCGATGCGTGCGTGACGGCGGCGGTGGACGCCTACCTGCTGGCCGGCACGCTGCCCCCGAAGGGCAAGAGCTGCGGCTGACCCGCGTCCCCCACGCGCGAGTGCCCCCGCCGACGTCGCGTCGGCGGGGGCACTCGCACGCAACGGGTCAGTACACGGGCTTGTGCGGCTCGATCTGGTTGACCCAGCCGATCACGCCGCCGCCGACATGGACGGCGTCGGCGAAGCCCGCCGACTTCAGGACCGCCAGGACCTCCGCACTGCGGACGCCCGTCTTGCAGTGCAGGACGATCTTCCGGTCCTGGGGGAGGTCCTGCAGGGCGCTGCCCAGCAGGAACTCGTTCTTCGGGATCAGGCGGGCGCCCGGGATCGAGACGATCTCGTACTCCCCCGGCTCGCGGACGTCGATGATGTCGATCGCCTCGCCGTCGTCGATCCACTCCTTGAGCTGCTTGGGCGTGATGGTCGAGCCCATCGCCGCCGCCTGCGCCTCCTCGGAGACCACGCCGCAGAACGCCTCGTAGTCGATCAGCTCGGTCACCGTCGGGTTCTCACCGCAGACCGCGCAGTCCGGGTCCTTGCGGATCTTGACCTGGTTGTACGTCATCTCCAGGGCGTCGTAGATCATCAGCCGGCCGAGCAGCGGGTCGCCGGCACCGGTGAGGAGCTTGATGGCCTCCGTCACCTGGATCGAGCCGATCGAGGCGCACAGCACGCCCAGCACGCCGCCCTCGGCGCAGGAGGGGACCATGCCCGGCGGCGGGGGCTCCGGGTACAGGCAGCGGTAGCAGGGGCCGTGCTCGGACCAGAAGACCGAGGCCTGGCCGTCGAAGCGGTAGATCGAGCCCCAGACGTACGGCTTGTTCAGCAGCACGCAGGCGTCGTTGACGAGATAGCGGGTGGCGAAGTTGTCCGTGCCGTCCACGATCAGGTCGTACTGGGCGAACAGCTCCATCACGTTGGAGGAGTCGAGCCGCTCCTCGTGCAGCTCGACCCGCACGTACGGGTTGATGCCGAGCACCGTGTCGCGCGCGGAGGCGGCCTTGGAGCGGCCGATGTCGGCCTGGCTGTGGATGATCTGGCGCTGGAGGTTGGACTCGTCGACCTCGTCGAACTCCACGATGCCCAGCGTGCCCACGCCCGCCGCCGCCAGGTACATCAGCGCCGGTGAACCCAGGCCGCCGGCGCCCACGCAGAGCACCCGGGCGTTCTTCAGCCGCTTCTGGCCGTCCATCCCGACATCCGGGATGATCAGGTGGCGCGAGTAGCGGCGTACTTCGTCAACGGTGAGGTCGGCGGCCGGCTCGACCAGAGCGGGCAGCTTCTGCGGCAGCGACACGGGGACTCCGTAGCGTGGACAGCGTGGGGCGACGGGGACAGCGGGGCAAAGCACCGGTGTTCTCCGCGTAACACTGCCACGGCGCTTCTCATTCCGAGACCTGCCGTCCGATCCGCGAGACAATCTCGTCCCAGTACCCGGGCATGGCCTCCCAGCTGCGCCGATCGGTGAAGTAGACCGTCCCCGCCCCGTGCCAGCGCGCGATGCGCATGGCCTCCTCCAGATGGCTGCGGGGCACCCCGTGGACCTGGTGGACGAAGCGCTCCGCGGGGTGCTCGGCGGTCCACTCCGCCACCTGCGACCAGCGGTAGTCCGTCCACGACCCGGCGAAGGTCACCAGCTGGTCGGCGGCCTCCGCGTAGCCCGGGTACGGGTGGGTGCCGTGCGCCAGCACGATGTGCGCGCCGGGGGACAGCGCCCCCAGCGTGGTGGAGGTGCGGCGCACCGTCTGCAGCAGGGAGCGCTCGGTGGGGCAGCGCTCCAGGTAGAAGCCGTCGACCTTGTACCACTCCAGGTAGCGGTGCGCCTCGGTGATCAGCTCCCCGAAGGGCCGCCGCCCCCAGCGCAGGTCGAGCTGCCCGAGCACCCGCACCCCCGCGCAGCGCAGCGCTCCGGCGGCCTGCAGGCAGTGCGGGTCGGGGCGGCTGCCGGGGCCGCCGCCCGAGCCGGCCACGTTCAGCACGGACCAGTGCACGGCGCGCGGGGCGCGGGCCAGCTCGCCCCACTCCAGCGGCGCCACGAGCGGATGCGCGTACCCGGGGATGCCCAGGCCCAGCGGCGGCTGTACGGGGACGGGCGGCGCGAGGGGGGCGCGGGGCGGGCGCAGGGCGGGCGCTCCCCCGGCTCTCAGATCCGGCATGCCGCCTCCATCCAGATGTCGGCGAGGGACTCCTCGAAGACGATCCGGGGGCGCCAGCCGAGCCGGTCGCGGGCGGTGCGCACGTCGGCCTGCTGCCAGGCCCCGCAGCCGTCCGGGTACGGGTACGCGGCGGCGCCCCCGGCGACCGGCTCGGCCATGCCGCCCTGCGGCGGGATGCTGCGGGCCAGTCCCGCGTCCAGCTCGTGCAGCGCGCCGTTGTAGCCGGCGACGCGGGCCAGCGCCCCGGCGGCGTCGCGGAGTCGGACCGCGCGGCCGCTGCCGATGTTCACCACGCCCTGGGCGGCGGAGAGCGCGGCGGCGTGCACCGCGCGGGCCACGTCGCGGATGTCCACGAAGTCGCGCTGGGCGCCCAGTCCGCTGAGCTTCAGCTCCCCGTCGCCCTGCTGCATCGCCCGGCGCAGCGCCTCCGCGAGGCGGCCGAGCGGGGAGCCGGCCGGGGTGCCGGGGCCGACGGGCGAGAAGACCCGCAGCACGATGGCGTCCAGCCCGGAGCCGAGCACCAGCTCGCTGGCGGCGAGCTTGCTCACCCCGTACGGACCGCCGGGCCGGGGCATGGCGTCCTCGGCGGTGGAGGAGCCCGGCTGGGCGGGCCCGTACTCCGCGGCGCACCCCAGGTGCACCAGGCGGGGGCTGACGCTGGCGCGGCGCAGGGCCTCGCAGACGGTGGCGACGGCGACGGTGTTGTGCCGGATCAGGTCCTTGGCGCTGCCCCGGGTGGTGCCGGCGCAGTTGACGACCACGCCGGGGTGGACGGCGTCCAGGAACCGGGTGAGGGCGCCGGGGCTGCCGGTGGCCAGGTCGAAGCGGACGTCGGCGTCGTCGCCGCGGCCCAGCGCGGTGAGCTGGACGGCGGGGTCGGCGAGCAGGCGGTCGGCGACATAGCGGCCGAGGAAGCCGTTCGCCCCGAGCAGGAGCACCCTCATCGGGCACCTCCGTGGGTGGGGAGGGCTGGTCGTCGGTCGTAGGGGGGCGTGGCTGGCATGGCCTGGTGCTCCTTGCGGTGAGCCGTTGAGCGGTGCGCCGCGGTTCGGTACGCGGTGCGGTGTGCGGGTCGCTGGGTGGTGCGGTGGGCGCCGGCCCGGGTGAGCGTGGCGGCGGCGAGGGTCAGGAGGACGAGCGCCGCGGCGGCGTTGAGCACGGCCGGTACGGCGAGGGGGCCCCAGGCGGCGGCGAGCAGCTCCGCGGGGCGGCCCACCGGGCCGAGGCCGGGCAGGCGGGCGGTGAGGACGAGCAGCGGGACCGCCGCCTGGGCGGCCGCCGCCGCCGCGAGGGCGGTGGCGGCCAGGGGGCCGAAGCGGTGGGCGGTGAGCAGCCGGGCGGCGAAGAGGGCGACGCCCAGCGCGGTGGCGGCGAAGGTGAGGGCGGCGCTGCCGCCGGCCAGGGACTGGGCGAGCAGCTCGGCGGCCAGGACGGCGGCGGCGGTCATCGCGGTGGCGGCGGCGAGCAGCGGGCGCACGCGGGCGGCGAACTCGTCGAGGTCGCGGCTGGTACGCAGCGCCCCCTCGGCCCGTACGGTGAACCACCGCGCCGCGGCGGAGGCGGCCGGGAGGGCGGCGAGGAGCGCGGCCACGGCGGCGAGGTGCGGCTGGGGGGCGGCGAAGTCGGCGGCGGAGGCGGCGCCGGCGAGGAGTTCGCCGAAGAGCCAGTCGCCGTAGAGCAGGGCGGCCAGCAGCCCGGCCACGCCTAAGGGGGCGGCGGTCCGCGGCGGCTCGCCGTGCGGGGCCTGCCGTCCCGGGGCCTGCCTGCCCGGGGCCAGGCGGGCGGGGAGGGCGCCGAGGGCGACGGCGGTCGCGAGGGCTCCGAGCAGGACGAGGGCGGCCTGCCCCGCGCCGCCGGTGCGGGCGGCGGCCAGCGCGGTGAGGATCGCCGCCACGCCGGGGAGGGCGTCGCGGGCGGGCTCCAGCGGGGGCGTGTCGGGGGCGGGCGCGGGGGGCGCGGGCTCGCGGGGGCTGCGGGCGAACAGCTCCTCCGCGAGGCCGAAGACGTCGCGGTGGCGGTAGTCGGCGGCGGTGCGGTCGGTGATGCCCCGGGCCTCCAGCCCGGCGGCGATCTCCAGGGGGTCGACGGCGCGGGCGCACAGCTCGCGGTGGCGGTGCAGCAGGGTGCGTACGGGATCGGCGGGGCCGCGCCGGGAGGCGGGCCTGCGGCGGTCGGTGCGGTCGGTACGGTCGTCGCTGCGGTCGGCGTGGTCGTCGCTGCGATCAGTGCGGTCGTCACTGCGGTCGAGTGTGGCGGTGCGGTCGGGCGTGGTGGCGGTGGTAGCCGTCCCGACGGCGCTCGCGGCTTCAGGGGCGGACTCGACGGCGTACGGCTCCGGGTGCGGCCGGTCCGCCGCGCTCTGGGTGAACTCGTCGGCGGGTTTGGGCTCCTCGTCGGTGGCCGCGGGGTGCTCGTCCGCTACGACGGGGGGCCGCTCTGCCGCCCGTGCCCCGGCTGGCCGCCGCTTGTGCGTACCGCTCATCGCGCCTCGCCCCCGCCCGCGTACGACGCCGTACCGGCGGCCGGCCCGGCCGCCGGGCCCTCCCGGTGCACGCCCTCCGCCGGCCGCGACCAGCGCGGCACCGTCCCCCGACCCTGGTGGCCGGCCGTCCAGTTGCCCCGGACGGCCGCCTCCGCCGGGCGCGCGAAGGGCCGGTGCGCGGCGCCCGTACGGGGAGTGGCGCGGTGGGAGATCAGCTCCAGGTAGATGCCGCGGAAGGCGGCCGTGTTCTGCTCGACGGTGAACAGCTCCAGCGCCCGCGCCCGCGCCGCCGCGCCCAGCCGGGCCCGGCGCGAGGGGTCGCGCAGCAGCGCCAGGCAGGCGTCCGCCAGCGCGCGGGGGTTGCGCGGCGGTACGAGCAGGCCCGTGCCGCCGATGACCTCGCGTACCGCGCCGACGTCGGTGGAGACCGAGGCCCGGCCGCAGAACATCCCCTCGACCAGCCCGGTCGGGAAGCCCTCGACCACGGAGGAGAGCACGAGCACCTCCCCGGCGGCGTAGGCGGCGGCCGGGTCGGGCAGCTCGGGGCCGCCGATCTCCTCGAAGGAGACGGGGTTGTCGCCGACCTCGTGGGCTCCGGCGGCCTCGTCGGGGAAGAGCTGGGCGGCCAGCGCCCGGCAGTGCGCCTCGTACGCGGTGTTGCGCGGGCCGCCGCCGCCCTGGGAGACGAGCAGCAGCCGGGTGCCGGGCTCTTCGCGGCGGATCTCCGCGAAGGCGTGCAGCAGCGCGATGACGTCCTTGGCGGGCTCGATGCGCCCGACCCAGACCAGCGTCTGCCCCTCCGGGGCGCGCTCGCCGCCGACCGCCCTGTCAGGGCCGCCAGGGCCGCCGGTGCCGTCAGGGCCGCCCGTCTCCTCCCCGGCGAGCGCGCTGGGCAGCTTCGCCTCGCCGACCGCGGCGAAGCGCTCGGCCTCCATGCCCGGGTAGACCGTGCGCTGGCGCGCGGCGGGCGCGCCGAGGCGGCGCTGCCAGCGGCGGGCGTGGGCGTTGCCGGGGGTGAGCAGGTCGGCCCGGCGGCACAGCTCGCCCGCGAGCAGCCGCTCGAAGCCGGCACCCAGCGCCCGCGCCGGGGCGCTGGGGACGGCGGGGTCGGGGGCGAGGTAGTGGCGGCGCAGCCGGACGCCGTACTCCGTGACCAGCAGCGGGGTGCCGTGGAAGTGGCGGGCGAGGAGGCCGGGCAGGGCGGCCGTGCCGCCGGAGAGGGCGTGGCAGAGGTCCGCGTCCGCCAGGGCGCCGCGCCCGTACCAGGGCAGCGACAGCGGGCGCAGCGCGGCGGCGAGTTGGTCCATCGCGGCGAGCAGGTCGACCGGTCGGGCCTCCTGGACGAGGCGTCCGCTGCCGGGGGCGCGGCAGGCGGCCTCCAGCAGGCGCAGGGCGCCGCGGGAGCGCAGGGCGTGCCGCAGGGCGGCGCCGTCGGCGCGGCCCAGCGCGGCCAGTCCGTAGAGGCCGGCGGCGAAGCGCTCGGCCTCGGGGGCGTCGCGGGAGAAGGGGGCGCTGAGGGCGGCGGCGAGGTCGGTGAAGTGCCCGGCGAAGCGCTCGCGGCCCCGGCGTCCGTACGTCTGCGGGGTGGCGTGGAAGGGCCGGGCGAGGTGGCGGGGGGCGAGGTGGACGGCGCGCACGTGGGGCGGCGGTTCGATCGGGGCGCCGGGGGGCTGGGGGGCGCTCTCCAGGGCGTAGATCTCGAACTCGTGGTCCGCCAGGCCCCGTACGAGCCGGTCGCACCACACGCCGCCCTCGCCCGCGGCATACGGATGGCCGCTCTCGGCGAGCAGTGCGATACGCACGTGGAAACCCCCTTGCCCGGACCCTTGTTCGGAGCTCTGACCGATGACGGCGGCGGATGTGCGGCGCCGTCGCAAGGAAGGTAAGCGGGGTGGGCGGTGGTGCGGCGGACGGTTGTCCGCCGCACCACCGGAAGGGGTGAATGGCCGTAACTTTCCCGGACCGGGCGCGTTCGAGCCCGTGGGACGCGCGTCTGAAGCGCCGGTCCCCAGCGGTCAGGCGGAGGCCGACTCCAGCCGCTGTGCGCGCCGTTGCGCCGCCCCTGCCGGGTCCAGTACGGGCACGGCGGCCAGCAGCGCCCGGGTGTAGGGGTGCTCGGGGGCCCCGTAGACGCGGTCCACCGGGCCCTGCTCGACCACCGCGCCGCGCCGCATGACGGCGACGCGGTCGCTCACCTGCCGTACGACGGCGAGGTCGTGGGCGATGAAGAGGAGCGCGAGGCCCAGCTCGCGCCGCAGCCGGCCGAGGAGTTCGACGATCTGCGCCTGGGTGGTGACGTCCAGGGCGGAGACCGGCTCGTCGCAGACGAGCAGTCTCGGCTCGGGCGCGAGGGCGCGGGCGATGCCGACGCGCTGGCGCTGGCCGCCGGAGAACTCGTGCGGATAGCGGTGGTACGCCTCCGGGTCGAGCCCCACCTGCGCCAGCAGCCCGCGTACCCGCACCCGGATCTCCGCGTCGGTGAGCGCGCCCGCGGCCCGCAGCGGGTCGGCGACCGACTCGCCGATGCTGCGGCGGGGGTTGAGGGAGGAGGCGGGGTCCTGGAAGACCATCTGCACGTCGCGCCGCAGCCCGTGCGCGGGCACGCCGCCGTGCCGGATCTCGCCGGCGGTGGGGGTGAGCAGCCCGGTGACCATCCGTCCCAGGGTGGTCTTGCCGGAGCCCGACTCCCCGACGACGCCGAGGGCCTCGCCGGCGCGCAGGGTGAGGTCCACGCCGTCGACGGCGACGGTCGCGCGCCGGCCGCGGCCGAACTCCTTGCGCAGGGCGCGTACGGCGAGGAGCGGCGGCTCGTCGCCGTCCGCCACCGCGCCGTCCGTACGAACCGGCGCCGACGCGGCCTCCACCCGCGGCACGGCCGCCAGCAGCGCGGCCGTGTACGCCTCCTTCGGCGCCCCCAGCACGGCGGCGACGGGGCCGCGCTCCACGGCCCGCCCGTCCTTCATCACGAGCACCTCGTCCACGCTCCCCGCGACGACGCCCAGGTCGTGCGTGACGAGCAGCAGCCCCATCCCCGTCTCCGCGCGCAGCCCGTGCAGCAGGTCGAGGATCTGCGCCTGCACGGTGACGTCCAGCGCGGTGGTCGGCTCGTCCGCGACCAGCAGCCGCGGCTCGCAGGCCAGCGCCATCGCGATGAGCGTGCGCTGGCGCATGCCGCCGGAGAACTCGTGCGGCCGCGCCCGCGAGCGCCGCGCCGCGTCGGGGATGCCGACCCGGTCCAGCACCGCCACGGCCCGCGCCCGCGCGGCGCGCCGCGAGGCGTCGGGGTGGTGCACCCGGTAGACCTCGGCGATCTGGTCGCCCACGGCGTAGTACGGGTCGAGGGCGGAGAGCGGGTCCTGGAAGACCATCGCCGCCAGGCCGCCGCGCAGCCGCCGCAGCTCGGCCCCCTCGGCCGTCAGGGGGTCCGTTCCGGCGACCCGTACGGTCCCGGAGACGCGTGCCCCGGTGTCGCGGTGCAGCCCCAGCAGGGCGGCGGCCACCGTCGACTTGCCCGAGCCGGACTCGCCCACGACGCCCAGCGCGCCGCCGTCGGGCAGCGAGAGCGAGAGCGCCTCGACGGCCCGTACGAAACGGCCCTCCCCCACCGGGAAGTCGACGGTGAGGTCGGAGACGGTGACGAGGTCGGTGCGGGTGCCGGTGTCCGTACCGGTACGGAGGTCGGTGTCGGCGCCCATCACAGTGCCACCCTTCGATCGGCGAGTGCGTACAGCAGATCCGCCACGACATTGGCCGCCACCACGGCGGTGCCGATGACCAGCACCACGCCCACGACCACCGGCAGGTCGATGTGGCGGATGCTGTCGATCAGCGTCTTGCCCAGCCCTGGGATGCCGAAGAGGGACTCGGTGAGCACCGCGCCGCCCATCATCGTGCCGAGGTCCAGCGCGCCGAGCGCGACGACCGGCGGGACGGCGCCGCGCAGCGCGTGCCGGCCGACGAGGGAGCGCTCGCCGACGCCGTAGGCGCGGAAGGTGCGGATGTGGTCCTCGGCGAGGGTCTCCAGCGTCGAGGAGCGGGTCAGGCGGGCGTACTTGGCGCTCTCGAAGAGGCCGAGGGTGAGCCAGGGCAGCAGCAGGTTCCAGGCCCACTGCTCGGGGTCCTCGCCCAGGGGTACGTACGTCGGGAAGGGCAGCCACTGGAGGTAGGCGCAGACGGCCATCATCAGCAGCAGCCCGAGCACGAACACCGGCATGCCCGTCCCCACCAGCGTCAGCACGGTCAGCGCGCGCTCCAGCAGCCCGCCGCGGCGCACGGCGGAGAGCACGCCGGTGCCGACGCCGATCGCCAGGGCGAGGGCCATCGCCCCGAAGGCGAGGGAGGCGGTGGCGGGCAGCTTCTCCCAGATGAGCTGGGTGACCTGCTGGTCGGTGGTGTACGACAGCCCCAGGCAGGGGGCGTCGCAGTGCAGCACGGCGGTGCCGGTGGAGTAGTCGCGGCCGGTGAAGAGGCCCTGGAGGAAGTGCCCGTACTGGGCGAGGGCGGACTCGTCCAGGCCGAGCCGGGTGCGTACCTGGGCGATCTGCGCCGGGCTGCACTTGTCACCGCAGGCGATCTTCGCCGCGTCGCCGGGGACGAGGTAGAAGAGGGCGTAGACGACGACGGAGAGCGTCAGCACGACCAGCGCGGCGGCCAGCAGTCGCTTGACGAGGAAGCGCGCCAGGTTCATGCGGCCCCTCCCTTTCGGATACGGCCGCGAATACCGCCGCGGACCCGGCCGCGAGTACGGCCCACGCCCAGCCGCCCGGCGGCGCGCGGATCGAGCGCGGTGCGCACGGCCTCCCCGAGCACGGTGAGGGCGAGCACGGTGGTGAACAGCAGCCCGGCGGGCAGCAGCACGTACATCGGATCGGCCCGGTACCAGGTGGTGGCGCTGGAGAGCATCTGCCCCCAGGCCGGGGTGGGCGGGGTGACGCCGATGCCGAGGAAGGACAGCGAGGACTCGGCCACGATGTTGGCGGGCAGCAGGAGCGCCGCGTAGGTGATGACGGGGGCGGCCAGCGCGGGCAGCAGTTCGCGCCGCGCGACGCGCAGCCGGCCGGAGCCGCCGAGGCGGGCGGCGGCGACGTGGTCGAGCTTCTTCAGCCCGAGGGTCTGCGCCCGGACGACCTTGGAGACGCCGCCCCAGCCGAGCAGGCCGATGACCAGGATCAGCAGCAGCGGGCGCGGGAAGCCGGCGGGGGCGACGGCGGTGAGCGCGATGAGGATGACCAGGGTGGGCAGCGAGACCAGCACGTCGGTGGCGCGGCCCAGCAGGCTGTCGGCGAAGCGGCTGCCGAGGCCGGCCGCGAGGCCGACGGCGATCCCGACGGCGAGCTGCAGCACGGTGGCGCCGGCGGCGACCAGCAGGGAGACGCGGGCCCCGTAGAGCAGCCGGACGAAGAGGTCGCGCCCGGTGCCGGGCTCCACGCCCAGCCAGTGCTCGGCGCTGACCCCGCCGAGGCTGCCGTACGGGACGCCGCCGCGCGCGGAGTCGACCAGGGCGTCGTGGTACGTGTTCGGGGACTGGCCCTCAAGCGCCGCGAGGAGCGGCGCCGCGAGGGCCAGGACGACGAGCAGCCCGAGCACGCCCGCCGCGAGCAGCGCGGCGGGCCGGGCGCGCAGCCGGCCTATAAGGGTGGCGGGCCCGGGGGCCGCCGGCGCACCGGCGGCCCCCGTCGTCAGCTCCCCGGTGGGGGGTGCCTGCTGCGTCATGGCTACTTGACCGCGACCTGGGAGATGTCGAGCACGCCGGTCCAGTCGCTGATGACGATGTTCTTGACGTCCTTGCCGTAGAGGCGCTTGTAGACGGGGTGGAAGAGCGGGACGTCGAGCGCCTGCTCGCCGATCCTTGCGTCCAGGGCGCCCCAGCGCTTGGCGGCCTCGTCGAGGTCGGTCAGCTTGTTGATCGCGTCGATCTCCTTGTTGACCGCCGGGTCGTCGAGCTGGGCGTGGTTGTAGTTGGAGCCGCCCTTGACGATCTGCCGGCCGTCGAAGATCGGGGCCAGGAAGGGGCCGCCGGAGGGCCAGTCGGCGCCCCAGCGGGAGATGAAGAAGCCGGGGGTCTTCGTGATGTCCCAGCGCGCCTCGTTGTACGCGTTGGGCTCCAGCCCCTGGAGCTTCACGGTGATCCCGGCGGCCTTCAGCGCCTCCTGGACGGCGGTGGCGGTGGCGGGGCCGGTCTCGCGGTTCTCCTCGGTGCTGTGGGTGAGGGTGACCGTCAGCCCGTTCGGGTAGCCGGCCTCCTTCAGCAGCTCCCTGGCCTTGCCCGGGTTGCCCGTCTCGCCGGCCGGGAAGTGGTCGTAGGGCTGGTGGCCGAAGGCCTTCTGGTCGGGCAGGAAGGTGGTGGCGGGCTCGGCGAGGGCGGAGCCGCCGGCCGCGTTGACCACGGACTTGCGGTTGATGGCGTAGGAGATGGCCTGGCGCACCTTCGGGTTGTCGAAGGGCTTCACCTTGGGGTTGAAGGCCAGGTAGTTGGTGTAGCCGAAGTGGCCGGTGCCGACGCGCCCGGCGAGCTGCTTGTCGCCGCCGATCTGGGCCAGCTCGGCGGGGCCGAGGTTGGTGTCGGTGGTGACGGCGGCGGCGTCCGCGCCCGAACTGGTCGACAGGCGCTGGTTGATGACGGCCGGGTCGAGGCCGGACTTGACGACGATCTTGTCCGGGTAGGCCTTGCGCTCCTCGTCGGTCTTCGCCGACCAGTGCGGGTTGCGCTCCAGCACCAGCTCCTCGCCGTCGTTCCTGTTGGCGGTGACGCGGTACGGGCCGGAGGAGACGGGGTGCTTCTCGTACGCGGTGCCGTCGTCCTTGGCCTTGGGCACGGGCGCGAACTGGGTCTGGGAGGCGAGGAAGGGGAACTCGCCCTCGGGCTTGTTGAGCTTGAAGACGAGGGTCTTCGCGTCGGGGGTCTCGATGGAGTCGAGGCCCTTCTTGTCCTTGTACGGGCCCTGGTAGTCGGCGCCGCCGACCAGCCAGTCGCGCAGGTAGGGGGCGCCGCCCGACAGCTCGGCGGCGAAGGAGCGCTCGATGCCGTACTTGATGTCGGCGCTGGTGATCGGGGTGCCGTCCTCGTACGCCAGCCCGTCCTTGAGCGTGTACGTCCACTCGGTGGCGTCCGCGTTGGGCCGGCCCAGGTCGGTGGCGAGGTCCGGGACGACCTCGGCGCCCGGGGCGCCGTTCTCGCGGTTGCGGGTGGTGAGGGTGCGGAAGACCAGCGAGGGGACGTTGCCGCCGCCGGAGGTGTAGAGGCGGGCCGGGTCGAAGTCGGACTGCGGATCGGAGTTCAGGACCGTGAGGGTCCCGCCCTTGGCCGGTCCGGCGGTCGCACCCTTCGCGGAGTCACCGCTCTCGGGCCCGCAGGCGGCGGCGCCGGCGACGACGGCGAGACCGAGGGAGACCGCTGCGGCGCGGCGTACGGCAGGGGATGGACGCATGGGAGCGCAGGCCTTTCATGGCGGTGACCGCAGGGGGCGGGCAGGCGTGTGCGCGGGCTGGAGAACAGGTCGCGGGCACGGCGGCCGACCCCGCCGCGGGCGGGGGAAGAGGGGTTGCGGGAGGACGGGCCTCAGCGGCACCGGGGGAAAGCGGGGGTCGCGGGCCTCAGCGACAGAGGATGTCGGCGACGCAGTGCGCGGTCACGCCGATCAGCACCAGCTCGTGGCTGGTGCGGGCGGAGGCGGGGCGCGGCGACATGCCCAGAACGATGACCGAACATCGCACGAATGTGCAAATTCATTTCAATGGGTGGGACGAAAACGTCCACCAGTCGAGACGGGGGCCTGCTCAAGGCCCCCGTCCAGCCTCCGCCCAGCCCCCCGGCTCAGCCTTCCGGGTAGGGCCAGGGATTGGGCTTGCAGGTGCGCCCCTCGGTGCTCAGGAACTTCGTCTGCTGCATCATGACGGGCGCCGGCGCCCCGTCGCGGGGGCAGCCCACGTGGCCCCGGCCCAGCCGGTGGCCCACCTCGTGGTTGATCACCATCTGCCGGTACGCGTACATCCGGTCGCCGTAGGTCTCCGAGCCCTGCGCCCAGCGGTAGGCGTTGATCATCACGCGCCGGGTGGAGCTGGAGTCGCAGGAGACCTTCAGGATCGAGGTGTTGAGGCCGGACTTGGCGCACCAGGTGTCGGTGGTGCCGGGGCTGGCCAGCGTGATGACGAAGGAGGCGTCCTGCCCCGCGCCCACCCGCTGGAAGGCGCGCTCGCCGCCGTGGCCCCAACTGCGGGGATCGCTGAGCGTCTTGTGCACGGCCTCGGCGAACAGGGCGCCGTCCAGCGGCAGTCCCTCCTCCACCTCCACGCGGTACGTCACGACGGCCCCCCTGCCGGAGGGCCTGGTGGGCGCGCCGACGGCCTCGAAGCGGTCGGGGCCCTTCAGCGCGTCACTCAGCGGATAGCGCTCGGCCATCGCCTGGGCGTACGTGGGCGGCGCGGCGGCGGGCTTCGGGGCCCCCTGACCGGGCGGCGTCGGACGCGTCTTCGCGCGGCTGGCCCGCTCCTCGGGCGCCCGCTCGCCGGACTTGGCGCGGGGCGCCCCCTGCCCACGGCCGTCCATCATCTGGACGGCTATCGCGCCGCCCAGGGCGAGGGTGGTCACGACGGCGGCGAGGGCGACGGCCCGGCGGGCGCGGTTGCGGCGGGGCGGGGCGCTCCCCCGGGGGAGCGTGCCGGGCGGCGGGGCCAGGGGGTCCTCCAGCGCCCCGTCCGGCGGCCACTGGGCCCAGCTGTCGGACGGCGGCCCGGAGGCCGGGGCGCCGTACGCGGCGCTGTCGAAGGCGTCCACGTACTCGGGACGCGGGGGCGCGTACTCGGGCCGCGCGTACGCGGGAGGGGCGTATCCGGGCTGCGGGTATCCCGGCCGCGCGTGCTCGGAGTGCTGCGGATGCCCGCCCCGTACGCCCTCCACCGGCCGGCTCCCCCGGTGGCCGCCGCCCGCCGTGTCGTACGGCGGCGCGTACCGCGGCCCCCTCTCCGCGACCCGGGGTATCCCGCCGGTCTCCGTCAGCCCGGGTATCCCCCCGGTGTCCGCCGCCCGCTGCCGGCGGCGCGAGCCCGCCCCGTGTCTGCCCACGCCCGCCTCAGTTCCCGTTCCGCACAGTCGTCGCAGTCGTCGCAGTCGTCGCAGTCGTCCGGTCCGCCAGCAGCTCGCCGAAAGCCCGCGCCACCACCCGCGGATACTCCATCATCGCCACGTGCCCGGCCTCCGGCAGCAGCAGCAGCCGGGAGTCGGCGAAGGAGCGGCGCGCCTTGCGGGCCATCCGCGCCGAGACGAGCTGGTCGCGCGCCCCGTAGACCAGCAGCGTCGGCGCCTGCACCCGCCGCGCCTGCGCCCACAGCCCGTGCCGGCCGCCGAGGGTGTAGGCGTCCACGATGCCGCGCGCGGAGCGCTCCATGGCCTCCCAGTGGTACGGCAGGGAGAGCCGCCGCTGGTACTCCTCGATCGCCTCCGCGAAGCCCTCCGGGGTGACCCGCGAGGGATCGCCGTAGCACAGGGCCAGCACGGCCCCGGTGCGCCGCTCGGGCGACCAGCCCTCCGTCAGCCGCATGAAGGCGCCGCCCGCGCCCGGGATCGCCAGCAGCACGTTCGGCAGGGCGGTGGCCTGCGGGCGCAGCTCGGGCAGCGCGGGCGAGACGAGGGTGAGGGTCCGTACGAGATCGGGCCGCACCGCCGCCACCCGGGTGACGACCGCTCCGCCCATCGAGTTGCCGAAGAGGTGGACGGGCCCGCGTCCGGCGGCGTCGAGGTAGCGCACCACCGCGCGGGCGTGCCCGCTGATCGAGTAGTCGCCATCGTCCGGCGGCGCGGAGTGCCCGAAGCCCGGCAGGTCGAGCGCCTCGCCGTCGACGCGGTCGGCCAGCTCCGCCGCCAGCGCCGTCCAGTTCAGCGCGGAGCCGCCCAGTCCGTGCACGTAGAGGGCCGGCTCCAGCCCCGCTCGCGCGGGCGCCCGGTGCCGTACGGCCAGGGTGAGCCCGGGAAGCGCCACCTGCCGCACGTCGGCGGGGCCCTGACCGGCGGCGGAGCCCCGGGACGGGGTGTCCGGCACCTGGGCGGGCGGACTGATCCCGGGAAGCTCGGTGGACGACATAGGCGCCATGCTACGAGAGAGCGGACTTCCGGCATCCGTGTTCGCGGTCACAGACCGCATGCACGCGTCAGTCCGGTACGGGCCGGCCGCTACGGCGGCGGTCGCGTGGCGGGGGCACCGCGGCGCTCTTAGGCTCGTACCCCAGGAGTGCCGTCCGTCCGCGCGCATGCCGCCCGGCTGTCGAGAGGAACCGCCCATGACCGCCGATCCGCAGGAGCCGGAGACCTTCCGGACCGTCTTCGAGGCCGCCCGCTCCGCCGAGGTGCCCGAGGAGGACGCGGCGGAGGAGCGGGCGGCGCTGGTGTCCGAGGAGGACGGGACGCCGTCGCGGGAGCGCGGCACGGAGTACGTCGACCCGGCGGACGCCGCCGAGCAGGAGCGCGTGGTGGAGCTGGACGAGGAGGACTACCGCTGAGCGGTGGGCGCCCCGCCGCGCCCCGCCGCCCGGCCGGCCACCGGCCGCCTTCCGTGACGCAGGCGGACATGAGATCCTGCGACCGCACAGCGCACTGCGGTTTACCCGACCGTAGGATGGCGGTCACGCGAGAATCCGTATGGCCGCCGTCACACTCCCGGCGTTGCGCGTACGACGATTTTGGGAGGCTGCTTTGGGAGACGGCGGAACAGCCATCGAGCCGGCCGAGGCACGGCCGCGGAGCGCCCGGCTGCCCCGCCGGGCAAGGCGCAACCAGCTGCTGGGCGCGGCCCAGGAGGTGTTCGTCGCCCAGGGCTACCACGCGGCGGCCATGGACGACATCGCCGACCGCGCCGGCGTCAGCAAGCCGGTGCTCTACCAGCACTTCCCCGGGAAGCTCGAGCTGTACCTGGCGCTCCTGGACCACCACTGCGAGGCCCTGATCCAGTCGGTGCGCGCCGCGCTGGCGTCCACCTCGGACAACAAGCAGCGCGTGGCCACGGTGGTGGACGCCTACTTCGCCTACGTGGAGAACGAGGGCGGCGCCTTCCGGCTGGTCTTCGAGTCCGACCTGACCAACGAGCCGGCCGTCCGCGAGCGGGTCGACAAGGTGGGCCTGGCCTGCGCCGAGGCGGTCCGCGACGTGATCGCCGAGGACACCGACCTGCCGGCCGGGCACTCGATGCTGCTGGCGGTGGGCCTGTGCGGCATGGCCCAGGTCACCGCCCGCTACTGGCTCGGCTCGGGCCAGCCCATCCCGCGCGACGCCGCCTCCAAGCTGATGGCCTCGCTGGCCTGGCGGGGCATCGCCGGCTTCCCGCTGCACGGGGCGGAGTAGGGCCCGGCGCGCGGCTGTTCGCTGCGGGCGTGCCGACTCGGCGTATCGGGGCCACTCCGCCGGGATAGTGTTGCGGCGTCACACCCAACGTCCTGAATGTCGGAGGTTCCTGATGTCCGTAGAGGTCAAGATCGGCGTGCAGCACTCGCCCCGCGAGATCTCTGTCGAGACGGGGCAGTCTGCCGAGGAGGTCGAGCGCGCGGTGGCCGACGCGCTCGCCGGCAAGGACCAGCTGCTGAGCCTGGTCGACGAGCGCGGGCGCAAGGTGCTCGTCCCGGCCGACCGCATCTCGTACGTGGAGATCGGCGCCCCGGCGCCGCGCAAGGTGGGCTTCGGCGCCGCCTGAGCGCGTCCGGACGGTTCATCACGCGGCGGACCCCCGGCACTGGTGAGTGCCGGGGGTCCGCCGCGTGATGAACCGTCCGCGATACGGCCGCGGTCGGCCGTGTCCGCGAAGGCGCCAGGCGCTCGCGCGCCCTACATCCGTACGAAGTCCGCCGCTACCGGTCGCGTTCCGCTTTTCCCGCCGCGCACGAGCAGCGAGAGCATCGCCACCGCCATCGCCGCGGCGGCCAGCACCGTGGCGACCGGCTGTCCGCCGTCCAGCGCCGAGTGCGCGATCCCCGCACCCGCGGCCGCCGCGACCGGCCCGGTGGCCAGCGTCAGGGTCCGCTGCGGGAAGCGTCCGGGCCAGCGGCGCATCGCGCCCGCCGCCAGGGCGAACCCGATCACCGCGCTGATGAGGGCTTCCACCATCATGGAGCGCCACCTCCCCGTCGCCGGTCCGCATGCAACTTCCCAGTCCCCGCCCGGGGTTCCGTTTCGCACCGGGAAAGCAAGGGCGGGACGCGGGTGGTCTACCCGGCCCCGCCCTCGGACAAACGACGCGCGACCCGGCGGTGAACACCCGGGCGGCGACGCGGTGTTGCGGCGCGGCGGCGCACCGGCCGCGTACCCGGCCGCGTACCCGGCCGCGTTACGCGGCGAGCCCCAGCGCGGCCATCCGCTTGGTGTGCGCCTCGGTGATCCGCGAGAACATCCGCCCGACCTCCGCCAGGTCGAAGCCCTCCGCCACCCCGCCGACGAGCATGTTCGACAGCGCGTCGCGTTCGGCGACCACCCGCTGGGCCTGGCTGAGCGCCTCGCCCATCAGCCGCCGCGCCCACAGCGCGAGGCGCCCGCCCAGGCGCGGGTCGGCCTCGATGGCGGCGCGCACCTTCTCCACGGCGAAGGAGGCGTGCCCGGTGTCGTCCAGCACCCGCAGCACCAGCGAACGGGTGTCGGAGTCCAGCCGGGCGGCGACCTCGCGGTAGAAGTCGGAGGCGATCGAGTCACCGACGTACGCCTTGACCAGGCCCTCCAGCCAGTCGGAGGGGGCGGTCTGGCGGTGGAAGCCGTCCAGCGCGGCGGCGAAGGGCTCCATCGACTCCGTCGGATCGGCGTCGATCTCCGCCAGCCGGTCGCGCAGCTGCTCGAAGTGGTGGAACTCCGCGGAGGCCATCGCGGCCAGCTGCGCCTTGTCGTCGAGCGTGGGGGCCAGCTTGGCGTCCTCCGCCAGCCGCTCGAAGGCGGCCAGCTCGCCGTAGGCGAGGGCGCCCAGGAGGTCCACCACGGCGGCCCGGTACTGCGGGTCCGCGGCGGCCTGCGCCCAGTCCTGGGCTGCGATCCCGGTGTGCACGGCTGTTTCGGAAGACGTGTTCATGAGGTGCACGATAGCCGCCTCCCGTACGGACGGAAGGGGCCGGTGGAGTCCGGCCGGAGCCGCCCCGCGCACGGGGCGGCGGAGGAGAGTCGGCTCACACGCCCTGCCGCCGGTAGGCCGATCCGGGGTACAGTGCTATAGCACCTGCCGCATATGCAACGGATATGCGAAAGGATGCTTGTATGAGGATGCCCGGTCGGTGGCCCGATCGGCTCCACCGACCCCCTCGCGGCTTGAGCGGCCGAGCGAAGGTGTGGGGCACGCCCGCGCGAGTTGCGCGGAGCTGAGCGGAGCGGTGTTCGCGCGTGGGACAGACCCACGCAGGCGCCCGCAGTGCTGTGTGTCCCCCTTTGCCGCCGCACGCCGCGTCTCTCACAGAAGAGGCAGCACCCTGACTACGTTCCGAGAGCTCGGGATCTATCCCGAGACAGCCGAGGCCCTCGAAGCCGTCGGCATCATGTCCCCCTTTCCCATCCAGGAGATGACCCTCCCGGTCGCCCTCTCCGGCTCCGACGTCATCGGCCAGGCCAAAACCGGCACGGGCAAGACGCTGGGCTTCGGCCTGCCGCTGCTGGAGAAGGTCGTCGTCCCGGCCGACATCGAGGCCGGCCGGGCCACGCCCGAGGACCTCACCGAGGCCCCGCAGGCGCTCATCGTCGTACCCACGCGCGAGCTGTGCACGCAGGTCACCAACGACCTGCTGCAGGCCGGC
Organism: Streptomyces polyrhachis; assembly: GCF_042663125.1. Classification (NCBI taxonomy): domain Bacteria; kingdom Bacillati; phylum Actinomycetota; class Actinomycetes; order Kitasatosporales; family Streptomycetaceae; genus Streptomyces; species Streptomyces polyrhachis. The sequence continues at coordinate 69,430 of NZ_JBHSZO010000025.1, forward strand.
AAGGTGCGCAACGTCCGCGTCCTGGCCATCTACGGCGGCCGCTCCTACGAGCCGCAGGTCGAGGCGCTGAAGAAGGGCGTCGACATCATCGTCGGCACCCCGGGCCGGCTGCTGGACCTCGCGGGCCAGAAGAAGCTGGACCTGTCGAAGGTCAAGGCGCTCGTGCTGGACGAGGCCGACGAGATGCTCGACCTGGGCTTCCTGCCCGACGTCGAGAAGATCATCAAGCTTCTTCCGGTGAAGCGCCAGACGATGCTGTTCTCGGCGACCATGCCGGGCGCGGTCATCAGCCTGGCCCGCCGCTACATGTCGCAGCCCACGCACATCAGCGCCACCTCGCCGGACGACGTGGGCGCGACCGTCGCCAACATCACCCAGCACGTCTTCCGCGCCCACTCCATGGACAAGCCGGAGCTGGTCTCCCGCATCCTGCAGGCCGAGGGCCACGGCCTGGTCATGGTCTTCTGCCGTACGAAGCGGACCGCCGCCGACATCGCCGACCAGCTGACCCGGCGCGGCTTCGCCGCCGGCGCGGTCCACGGCGACCTCGGCCAGGGCGCCCGCGAGCAGGCGCTGCGCGCCTTCCGCAACGGCAAGGTCGACGTGCTGGTCTGCACGGACGTGGCCGCGCGCGGCATCGACGTCGAGGGCGTCACGCACGTCATCAACTACCAGTCCCCGGAGGACGAGAAGACGTACCTCCACCGCATCGGCCGCACCGGCCGCGCGGGCAACAAGGGCACGGCCGTGACCCTGGTCGACTGGGACGACATCCCGCGCTGGAAGCTCATCAACAAGGCGCTGGACCTCTCCTTCGACGACCCGCCGGAGACGTACTCCACCTCTCCGCACCTGTACGAGGCGCTCGGCATCCCCGCCGGCACGAAGGGCATACTGCCCCGCTCGGAGCGCACCCGTGCCGGGCTCGGCGCGGAGGAGGTCGAGGACCTCGGCGAGACCGGCGGCCGCGGCCGGCGCGGTGCGCCGAAGGCCGCCGAGACCGTCGTCGAGGAGCGCCCCAAGCGCACCCGCGCCCCGCGCCGCCGCACCCGCGGCGGCACCGAGGCGGACGCCCCCGTCGACTCGGCGCCCGCCCCGGTGGCCGCCGCCGCCGACGCCGCGACCGAGGTGACGGCCGCCGCGTCCGAGGCCGACGGCGAGGGGCCCCGCAGGCCGCGCCGCCGCCGCCGTACGCGCCCGGCCGTCACCGAGGCCACCGCGACCGGCGAGGCGGGCAGCGCCAAGCCGGCCGAGTCCGCCACCGGCGAGGCCGCCGAGGCCGGGGCGGCCCCGCGCCGCCGTCGCCGCACGCGGGCCCCGAAGTCCGAGGGCACCTCGGCCGAGGGCTGAGACAGCACCGCGCACACTGTTGAGGGGCGGACTCCGCAAGGAGTCCGCCCCTCAACGGCGTTCGGCCCTCACCAGCGTGTGGCCCTCACCAGCGCCCACCCTCCGCGTCGTTCAAAGCCCCCGCGCCCCCGGCCCGTACCGCTCCCCCATCCGGTCCTGCGGGTTGGCCAGGGCGCAGCGGTCCAGCGACAGGCAGCCGCAGCCGATGCACTCGCCGAGGTTGTCGCGCAGCCGCTCCAACCGCCGGATGCGCTCGTCCAGTTCCGCCCGCCACCCCGCGGAGAGCCGCGCCCAGTCCTCCCGGGTGGGGGTGCGCCCGTCCGGCAGCAGCGCGAGCGCCTCGCGGATCTCCGCGAGCGGGATCCCCACCCGCTGCGAGGCCCGTACGAAGGCCACCCGCCGCAGGGTGTCGCGCCCGTACCGCCGCTGGTTGCCGCCGGTGCGCCGGCTGCGCACCAGCCCCTCCCGCTCGTAGAACCGCAACGCGGACACCGCCACCCCACTGCGCGCGGCCACCTCCCCGATGGTCAGCTCCCGCGCGGATGAGGAGGGAAGAGCAGTCATGACCCCCACCCTACGGTCCGCAAAACCCTGGCCGAAAAGGATGGTTGGGACGGATGATGCGAGGTATGACCAAACGCGCCGCGACCGGTGCGCTCATCGGGCTGGCGCTCGGTGACGCCCTGGGCAGACCCACGGAGTTCCTCGACACCGACAGGATCCGGCAGCGGTACGGCCCCTGGCGCGAGCTGCCCCTCCCCGAACCGGCGACGGTCACCGACGACACCGACATGACGATCGCCGTGGCCCGCGCCCTGCGCACCGCCGCCTCCCGCGGCCGGCTCGCTCCCCTGCGCCTGACCCGCCCCCTGCGCGAGGAGTTCGTCGAGTGGGCCCACCGCCCGCAGGGACTGCGCGCCCCCGGCCGCACCTGCCTGAAAGCCGTCGCCCTCCTCACCCGCGAGGACCGCCCCTGGCAGGACGCCAGCCAGCTCGACTCCAAGGGCTGCGGCGCCACCATGCGCGTCGCCCCGATCGGCCTCTTCCCCGGCCTGTCGGACACCGAGCGCTCGGCCGCCGCCCAGCTGCAGGCCGCGCTCACCCACGGCCACCCCACCGCGCTCGCCGCCGCCGACCTCACCGCGCGGGCGGTGTACCTGCTGGCGCAGGGCACCCGGCCGGCGGAGCTGGTGGCGCGGCTCGTCTCGTACGCCCAGGGGCAGCGGCGCGTCTACCACGAGCGCTGGCTCGGCACCCTCTGGCTGGGCACGCCCCACCGCAGCGGCGAGGACTACGTCGAGTCCGGCTGGGACGAGTGCCTGAAGATCCTGGCGCGCCTGGACGCCGCCCAGCACGAGGCCGACCCCGAGTCCGATCCCTGCCTCCGCACCGGCGAGGGCTGGATCGCCGAGGAGGCCCTGGCCACCGCTCTCCTCGCCTTCCTCCTCTTCCCCGAGGAGCCGCTGACGGCCCTGCGCCGGGCCGCCTGCACCGTGGGCGACTCGGACTCCCTGGCCTGCCTCACCGGCGCGTTCGCGGGGGCGTACCTGGGCGCCGGGGCGTGGCCGGACGCGTGGGCGGCGCGGGTCGAGTTCGGCGACGAGCTGCGGGACTTCGGGGCACAGTGGGATCAGGGCCTGCTCTGAGCTCGGCCCCGACCGTCCCAGAAGTCCGCCAGGGCGTTCGCCGTCGCGGCGGGGGCGTCGACGTTCGGGGAGTGCTCCGCGGCGGGGATCACCGTGCGGTGGGCCGGGAGGCGGACGGCCATCTCGTCCAGCCACTCGACCGGCCAGGCGTAGTCCTTCTCGCCGGAGAGGACGTGCTTGGGGAGGTCCACCGCCGCCAGGTGCGCGACGCGGTCGGGCTCCGTGAGGAGCTGGCGGCCCGTCGTGGTCAGCTGGGCCGTCTCGGTGGCCAGCCAGCGCCGGTGCAGGAAGTCCGCGACCTCGGGCGGCGTGCGCGCGTCGGGGGCCTCCGGGGGGTCCATCGAGCGCATCGCCTGCCAGACGGTCTCCTTGTCGGCCGCCGCCAGCGCGTCGACCAGCAGCTTCACCTGCGCCTGCTGGTCGACGTGGACCGCCGCCGGACCGGAGGACATCAGCGTCAGTGAGGCGAAGGGCGCCGCGTCGCGCAGGACGGCCGCGCGGGAGACGAGGCCGCCCAGCGAGTGGCCGACGAGGTGGACGCCCCCGTCGCCGGCGCCCAGGGCCCGCGCCTGGGCGAGCAGGTCGGCGGCCAGCTCCTCCAGGTGGTACGCGGCCTCGTCCGCCGGGCCCGCGCTCTCGTACTGCCCGCGCCCGTCCACCGCGACGACCGCGTAGCCGCGCGCGGCCAGCGGCTCCAGCAGCGCGATGAAGTCCTCCTTGCTGCCCGTGAACCCGGGGACGAGGAGTGCGGTGCCGCGCTCCCCCCGCCCGGCCCGGTACGCGGCGAAGGGGCCGCGGTCGGTGTCGAGGGTCAGCGCTTCGGCTCCGGCGGGGAGCGTGAGATAGGGCGGCTTGCTCATGCGGCGAGGGTAGTGGGCGCAGGCCCGTACGGCCGCACGGGGCGGGGCGGCGGGGCGCACGGGGCGGAAAGTTAAAAAGGCGAAACTTTTCGTTAGCGCACGGAATTATTGGTGGCGCCATCGTGTTGTGGGAGTCGAGGCCCCGCGCTCCCCAGGGAGCGCGATGGTCCGATGTCGCCCACGCTGGACAGTAGGGCTGAACAGTAGGAATGACGAAGGGAGAAGCCGGATGGACTTCGAGATCGTGCGCCTGGACGACGTGGAGGGTTCCGCCGTGGACAGCACCGTCGTGGACGCCGCCTCCGTCGAACGTATCGTCCACCGGGCGGCCGAGCGGGGCCAGCGGCTCCTCATCCGTCCCGCCGAGGGCGGCTCCGACTACGGGCAGGGGTACGCGGCCTGAGGGCCGGGGAGCCCCCCGCCCCCGCCCTTACGCCCGCCCCTCCTACGCGGCGTTGATGAAGTCCGTGATGCCGTTCGCGATCTGCTGGACGGCGATCGCCGCGAGCAGCATGCCCGCCAGCCGCGTCACGAGCACCACGCCGCCGTCCTTGATGACGCGGATGATGAGCAGCGAGTAGCGCATCGTCAGCCAGAGCACGACGTGCATGGCGACGATGGCCATCCACACGGCCGTGTACTGCCCCGCCCCGTCCGCCCGCTGCACCGCGAGGATCACGGTGACGATCGCGCCGGGCCCGGCGAGCAGCGGCATGCCCAGCGGGACGAGCGCCGCGTTGACGTCCTTGGTCTGGGTCGGCTCGTCCGCCTTGCCCGTGAGCAGGTCGAGGGAGATCAGCAGGAGCAGCAGCCCGCCGGAGACCATCAGCGCGGGCACGCTGACGTGCAGGTAGTCGAGGATCTGCTGGCCGCAGACGGCGAAGAGCGCGATCACCCCGAACGCGACGAGGGTCGCCTGCCACGCCATCCGCCGCTGCACCTTCACGGGGCGGCCGCCGGAGAGGGCGAGGAAGATCGGCGTGATGCCGGGCGGGTCCATGATCACGAAGAGCGTGAGGAAGACGGAGCCGAAGAGGGCGAAGTCCAACGGAGTGCCTCGGGGATGTGGGGGGGGGTGGGGGGATGTGGGGGGTGGCGCCGACGCGCCGGGGCTCAGTCCCGCCGGACCGGCGCCGCGCCCGAAGCCCGGCCGACGATGCGCTCGTAGACCTCCGGATCGGTGGTCTCCGCGCCGAGGCCGACCTTCTTGCGCGTGCCGTGGTAGTCGCTCGACCCGGTGGTCAGCAGGCCCAGTTCGGCCGCGAGCCCGCGCAGGCCGGCGCGCGCGGCGGGGTCGTGGTCCATGTGGTCGACCTCCACGCCGTCGAGCCCCGCCGCCGCCAGCTCCGCGACGGCCGACTCCGGCAGCACCCGGCCGCGCTTGACGGCCCGCGGATGCGCCAGGACGCTCACGCCGCCGGCGGCCTTCACCAGGCGGACCGCCTCGAAGGGGTCCAGCTCGTGCTTGGCCACGTAGGCCCGCCCGCCGCTGCCGAGCCACTCGCGCCCGAACGCCTCGTCGATACTGCCGATGACACCGGCCTCCAGCAGCGCGCTGGCCACGTGGGGCCGCCCGACGGCGCCCCCCGCGGCGATCTCCCGGACCCGCTCCCAGGTGATGCCGGCGCCCAGCTCCACGAGCTTGCCGGTCATCGCCTCCGCCCGCCGCACCCGGTCCTCCCGTACGAGGTCCCGCTCGCGCGCGAACTCCGGCTCGGCCGGGTCGAAGAGGTACGCGAGCATGTGCACGCCCACCCCGTCGAGCCGGCAGGACAGCTCCGCGCCGGGCACGAGCGTCATCCCGGCGGGCAGCGCCTCGATCGCCTCGCGGTATCCGGCGGTGGTGTCGTGGTCGGTGAGGGCCACGACGTCGAGCCCGGCCCGCGCGGCGGCGCGCACCAGCTCAGCAGGACTGTCGGTCCCGTCGGAGGCGGTGGAATGGGCGTGAAGGTCTATGCGCACATCGGGCAACTTTACGCGGGTGGGGCGTATGCCCTAGGCCGGAAGGCCCGCGGCCCGTACCCCCCTCTCCCGCCGGAGGCGGATGTGAGCACAAGCCGCCGTCAGGACAGCAGCCGCGGGGAGAGCGGGCCGCAGGGGATCAGCTCGATCTCCGCGCCCGCGTTCCTGAGGTCCGTCAGGACCAGCTCGTCGTACATGAGCAGGCCCGACTGCTCCGGCCAGACCACCGCCCACAGCCACAGGCCCATCGCCTCGCCGGCGAAGACCGCCCGGTCCGCGGGGGTGTCCTGGACCAGCCACAGCGGCGTGGGGCGGCCGGCCGCCGTCACCTTCGCGTGCGGGGGGCTGTCCGCGCGGATCGAGGGACCCGGGTCCGGGCCGTCGATGCCCGCGTAGCGCGCGCCCAGGCCGACGCCCAGCTCCTCCGCGATCAGCAGCAGCTCCCCGTGGCCGCCCAGCGGGCCGGGGCCCGCGCACGCCACCGCCGTGGCCCGGCCGCCGCTGCGGTCGTCGCCGGCGCAGGCGACCCCCGTGAACAGCCATCCCAGCGGCAGCGGCCACGGCATCCACACCGGCACCCGCGCCCGGTGGACCGTCACGCCCAGCGCCTCGACGCTCGGCGGAATGACCGGCTGCAGCGGCTGTACGGGGCCGTGCAGCCCACACTGCCAGGAGTCGGCGAAGAGACCGGGCGCCCGCACCCGTCCACCGCACTTCGGGCAACTCGGTTCGCCCCTCATAGGGCCATACGGTCCTCCCCGCCTGACGCCGCGTCAAGGACGATCACCCGTCCGGATGCGTCGGCCCGGCCCCGACCCGCTCAGGCCGACAGGTCCGCGCCCGTCCGCAGCGGGTCGCGCAGGTCCGTACGCTGCTTCAGCCAGCGCTCCTGGAGCGCCTCCGCCCCGTGGACGCGTTTCCACGCCGCCTCGTTGGGGGTCATCGGCAGCAGCGGCAGGAAGCGCACCGGGTCCATCGGCTCGTCCAGCTCCAGGTCCGCCACCAGCCCGCCCGCCTCCGCCACCAGTACGGAGGTGAACGGCGCGCCCCGCCACAGGGGTTCGCCCACGTCCAGCGAGGCGCCGGGGGCCACCACCACGCCCTCCACCTGCGGGGTGGACGCCAGCACCGCCAGCGGGCGCAGCACCTCGTCCGTGGGGGCGGCGCCGGGGCGCAGCGTGAGGGCCAGCTCCGCGCGCGGGCCCCGTACCGGATCGGCGAGCATCGCCGCCGGGTCCCCCATCGGCTGCGCGGACATGCCGAGCGTGACGTAACGCACGAATGCGCCGTTCAAACCGTCGTCAGGTTCAAGGAAGCGCAAAACCTCGATGCGCTCGGCGCCCAGGAACGTCACCGCCGCACGCGCGTCCGGCCGCCCGAAGGTGGCGGTCAACCTCGCCTCGACCAGCGCCAATACGTCGTCAGTCACCATGGCCGCCAGCATAGGCCGACCCGTCGCCGCCGCCCGGAGCCCGGCTGCGGCGGCATCGGGCGGCATCGGGCGGCAGCTCGCCGCCGCTGCGTGACTATCGTCGGCTGGTAGCCTGTGCCCTCAGGTGCCCTCGGGCACGGAAGGCTTCGACCGCATCCCGGCCGCACAGCAGCCGGTAGGGCCCAGCCGACCCCGCATTGTTCGTCGTCCCCACGGGGACCGGCCGGAGGAGGTGGCACTGCGGTGGATCCCAGCCGACCTCGCAGTACCAGCGGCTCTTCCGTCCAGCACGCCGCCCGCTGACTCCGAGGCACCGGACCCGCCCGCGCAGAGCCGCGCGGCCACCGAGGTCCTCCCCTCCCAGGCGTTCACCGGATTGTGTGCGTACGACGGTCGAGCACTCGTTCACCGAGTCATTCCCGCCATGCCGTCGCAGTGCCGCGTCGTCAGCCGTGCCCGCTTTGCGGACGTGCCCCTCGTCCCGTACGCCTCTCGTACGAACGGACGGGCTCGCCCTCGTTTCGGGCATTGCTGCCCCGTCGTAGCGGCGGCAGGACCGCGAAGGAGCCTGCCATGTCGATGATCCGCGACCTGCGTGACGCCGTCCGCCCGGTGTCCCGCCAGCGCAGCCAGTCCGCTTACGCGTACGACACCACCCGCGACCCCCGCACCGTCAGCGCCGTCGTGGACTGCGCCGTCTACAAGAACGGCCGCCGCGTCACCGAGCGCATGGACTCCGCGGACGCGATGCGCCGCGTGCGCGCCGAGGGAGGCTTCGCCTGGATCGGGCTGCACGAGCCCACCGAGGCCGAATTCGCCGGTATCGCCAAGGAGTTCGGGCTGCACCCGCTGGCCGTCGAGGACGCCGTGCAGGCGCACCAGCGGCCCAAGCTGGAGCCGTACGACGGCTCGCTCTTCACGGTCTTCAAGACCATCCACTACGTCGAGCACGCCGAGCTCACCGCCACCAGCGAGGTGGTGGAGACCGGCGAGGTCATGTGCTTCACCGGCCGGGACTTCATCATCACCGTCCGGCACGGCGGCCAGGGCTCGCTGCGCTCCCTGCGCCATCGCCTGGAGAGCGAGCCGGAGTTGCTGGCGAAGGGCCCCTCCGCGGTGCTGCACGCCATCGCGGACCAGATCGTCGACTCCTACCTCACCGTCGCCGACGCCGTGCAGAACGACATCGACGAGGTGGAGACCGACGTCTTCTCCCCCGGAGGCAGTCAGGGCCGGCGCGGCGGCGACGCGAGCCGCGTCTACCAACTCAAGCGCGAGGTGCTGGAGTTCAAGCGCGCGGTGGCGCCGCTGCTGCGGCCGATGCAGCTGCTCTCCGAGCGGCCGATGCGCTATGTGGACTCCGAGATCCAGAAGTACTTCCGCGACGTCGCCGACCACGTGGCCCGGGTGCACGAGCAGGTGGTCTCCTTCGACGAGCTGCTCAACTCCATCCTGCAGGCCAACCTCGCGCAGGCGACGGTCGCCCAGAACGAGGACATGCGCAAGATCACGTCCTGGGCGGCGATCTTCGCGGTGCCGACGATGATCGCCGGGGTGTACGGCATGAACTTCGACTACATGCCGGAGCTGCACTGGAGGTTCGGCTACCCGATGACACTGGCCGCGACCCTCGCGATCTGCGTGGTCATGCACCGGGGCTTCCGCCGCAACGGGTGGCTGTAGCCGCACCGCAGGTCACGGGCGGCGCCCCGGCCCCGTACGGCGGACGCTACCCTCGCTCGTATGACCGTGTTCGACGCCCTCGTAGGCGAGGCCCTGATCGAGGAAGCCTCGAAGAAGTCCGGCCTGCTCTGGGTCGACGGCCGCGCCCTGTGGCACGTCTGGCACGACGGCGCGGTGCACGTCGTCGGCGACGGCCTGGAGCAGCCGCTGACCGGGCTGGCGGAGGGCGCGGTGGTGCGGGTCGTCGCCCGCAGCAAGGACAAGGGCGGGCGGATCGTCGCCTGGCAGGCGCAGGTCGGCGAGCTGGCGCCGGGCGGCGAGGCGTGGACGGCCGCGGTCGAGGAGCTGAAGGGCAAGCGGCTCAACGCCCCCGACGGCGAGGGGATGACCGGACGCTGGGCGCGGGAGTCGCGGGTGCTGAGCCTGCGGGCCGTCCGCGGCCCCGACGAGCGGCTGCCCATGGGGCATCCTCTGCTCGAAGAGCTTGGGATGGGGTATCCCCTGCTCGAAGAGCTTGGGGACAAGTCGCTGGCCGCAGTTCCCGTACCGAGCCCGAACACCACGCGCCGCCCGATCCCCGCCGGGCTGCCGAAGCTGCTGTTCCGGCGCCGCCGCACGGCGGACTGAGCACGGCGGACTGAGCGCGCCGGGGGCCGCCGTACGCCCGCGCACCGCCCCGTCAGTCCTCGGTGATCTGCTCCCCGTAGTCCACGACCTCTTCCTTCCGCGGCGCCTTCACCTCGAACTCCTCGTCCCACGAGCCCAGTTCGATCACGCCCGCGCCCGCCGCGCGCTCCACCCGCAGCGGGTAGGGCCGCCCCTCCAGCGAGACCGCGAGGCCGCCGCCCTTCCCGCCGTCCACGACGAGCCCGATCGTGCGGACGCCGTCGATCTCGGTCCGCTCGCCCGCCTCGACCCTGCCGTGCAGCTTGAGCAGGCCGTCCAGCAGCACCCGGCGGTCGGTGAAGCCGGAGAGCTGCTTGTAGGAGGAGTCGGAGGCCGGGACCTTCACGTACATCCCGTCGAGCTTGCGCGCCGCCTCCACGTCCGTCCGGTCGGGTTCCTCCTTGGCGCCCTCGGCGCCCTCCGAACCCTTGGCCAGCCAGAAGTCGTCGTCGGCCTTCAGGTACAGCGCCTTGCCGACGCGCAGCACCGAGAACGTGCCGCTCTTGGTCGACACCTCGCCCGTACCGCCCTTGTCCGTCAGGCGCAGGTCCAGCTTGAAGAGCTTCCCGCCGCTGACGAGGCTGCCCGAGAGCCGCACCGAGGAAGCACTCTCGGCGGCGGCGAGCGCCTTGGAGCCGATCTGCTCGGCGCCCAGTTTCCCCACCCCGTTGGTCCCCTTGTCGGGGTCCTCGCCCTCGGGCAGGAGTGCGCAGCCCGAGACCACCACCGCGACCGTCGCCGTTATCAGCGCGCACGTCACCGCCGCGGACACCGCCTGCCTCATCACGCATGCCTTTCTCACGACCCTGCGGGCTGCCGAGAGAGTACCCGGCGTGTCCCACGTCTCGTCCGGGGGCCATAGGGAGCGCGGCGTGAACCGCCGTACCCTTGGACGCATGGCTCCTACGGAAGAAGCGGTGCGCGCCGCGCTCGCCACGGTGAACGACCCGGAGATCAACCGCCCGCTGACCGATCTGGGCATGGTCAAGTCGGTGGAGATCGGTACGGACGGCTCGGTCGCGGTCGGTATCTACCTCACGATCGCCGGCTGCCCGATGCGCGAGACGCTGACCTCCCGGGTGACCGAGGCGGTCCAGGGCGTCGAGGGTGTGACGGGCGTCACGGTCGAGCTGGACGTGATGAGCGACGAGCAGCGCAAGGAGCTGGCGGCGGGCCTGCGCGGCGGCAAGGCCGAGCGCGAGGTGCCCTTCGCCCAGCCCGGCAACCTCACCCGGGTCTACGCGGTGGCCTCCGGCAAGGGCGGCGTCGGCAAGTCCTCGGTGACGGTGAACCTGGCCGCCGCCCTGGCCGCCGACGGGCTCAAGGTCGGGGTCGTCGACGCGGACATCTACGGCCACTCCGTGCCGCGGATGCTGGGCGCCGACGGCCGTCCCACCCAGGTCGAGAACATGATCATGCCGCCGTCCGCGAACGGCGTGAAGGTCATCTCCATCGGCATGTTCACCCCGGGCAACGCCCCGGTGGTCTGGCGCGGGCCGATGCTGCACCGCGCGCTGCAGCAGTTCCTGGCCGACGTCTACTGGGGCGACCTGGACGTCCTGCTGCTGGACCTGCCGCCCGGCACGGGCGACATCGCCATCTCGGTGGCCCAGCTGATCCCGGGCGCCGAGATCCTGGTCGTCACGACCCCGCAGCAGGCCGCCGCCGAGGTCGCCGAGCGGGCCGGCTCCATCGCCGTGCAGACCCACCAGAAGATCGCCGGCGTGATCGAGAACATGGCCGGGCTGCCCTGCCCGCACTGCGACGAGATGGTCGACGTCTTCGGCTCCGGCGGCGGGCAGCGGGTCGCCGAGGGCCTGTCGAAGACCACCGGTACGACCGTGCCCGTCCTGGGCTCCATCCCCATCGACGTGCGGCTGCGCGAGGGCGGCGACGAGGGCAAGCCGGTCGTGCTCTCCGACCCCGACTCCCCCGCCGGCGCGGCGCTGCGGGGCATCGCCGACAAGCTGAGCGGGCGCCAGCGCGGGCTGTCGGGGATGTCGCTGGGGCTGACGCCGCGCAACAAGTTCTGAGCGGGCGCTGAGCGCTCCGGGCGTGGCGAAGGGGGCGGACCGGTCGGTCCGCCCCCTTCCGCATGCCGTCGGGGCGCTCGGCCGTCACTCGTACGAGGCGAGGTCCCCGATCTGCGAGAAGGCGAGCCCGTACGCGCTCAACCCCCGTCCGTACGCGCCCAGATGGGCCTGTCCGTCGTGGGTGGAGCCGGCGAGCACCCAGCCGTACTCGGACTCGCGGTAGTGGAAGGGCAGCGGCCGGCCGTCGACGGGCAGCGTCAGCGCCGACCAGTCGGACGACACGTGGGCGCCCTGCAGCTCGTCCGCCAACTCCCAGGCCACGCCCGTCTGCTGCGCCAGCCAGTCCTCGCGCATGCCCCGCTCCATCCGCGCCGGCCAGGTGCAGCTCAGCAGGCCGGAGCCGGCCAGCCAGGCGGCGGAGGAGACGGAGGTGGCGTCGAGATAGCCCGCCCCGTCCGCGCTGCGCCGCACCGGGCGGCTGGCGACCGTCACCACCACGGCGAAGCGGTGCTCGCGCGTCGCGCTCGGTGACGCCTCGGTCAGATACGAGGGGGTGTCGCCGTGGCCGAGGGAACCGTGCTCGATCTGGCCGTCCGCGCCGCTGCCCGTACGCAGCAGCCAGCGTGGGCCCGCGAAGGCCGTGTCCAACCCGTAGAAGGGGAACGACGCGCGCAGAAACCCGTCGACGGGCCGCGCCTCACCGGGGGCCGCATCCGCCCCCGGAACGCGCGTGAGATCCGTCGTCCCTGTCCGACTCGTAGTCTCCATAGTCGGAGAGGATAGCCACCCCCAGGGGGGCGACCAGACATTCCGTCCGATACTGGGCTCGATCGGGGGCCGATCCGGGGACGGCCTGAGTCCGATCAGGTGGCGTCGGAGTCGTAGGGCGAACCGGGCTTCGCCGCCGCGCCGTCGGCGGCCTTCGCCTCACCGGGGGCCTCCTTGCGGAGGCTCGGGCGCGGCTGGGACGGGGCGGCGGAGTCGTCCCCCACGTCCGCGACGGTCCGGGCCGCGTCGCCGACCTCGGCCATCTCCTTCTTCAGGTCGAAGCCGTTGGCCAGGTCCTTCAGACCCAGCTCCTCGTTCTCCAGCAGGTGCTTGCGGGCGAAGTTCTTCGGGTTGAGGTCCTCGAACTCGAAGTCCTTGAACTCCGGACCCAGCTCCCGGCGGATGTCCTGCTTGGCGCTGTCGGAGAACTCCCGCAGCTTGCGGATCATCGCCGTCACGTCCTGGATGACCTTCGGCAGCTTGTCGGGGCCGAAGACGAGCACGGCAAGGATGATGAGCGCGATCAGCTCAAGGGGTCCTATGTCGAAGAACACCTGGCGGCTCCTTGCAGCAGTTACACAGTCGCGGGCACGCCGCGGCGGCCCGGTGGCGAGACCCGTTCACAGTACCTGGCATCCCCGACATCCCGGGAGTGGCGGCGGGCAACGGTCAGGCCAAGGCTGCCTGACCGCTGGCCGACCACCGGCCGACCACCGGCCGGCCGGCGCCTTTACGGGCGCCGGCCGTCGGTCCCGTCAGCCGGTCTCGTCAGTCGGTCCCGTCAGTCGCCGTCGGAGGCGCCCAGGACCACATCCACCGACATCTCGCTGCCGTCGCGCTCTACGGTCAGGCCGAGGCGGTCGCCGGGGCGGTGGCTGCGGATCTTGATGATCAGCTCCTCGCCGTTGTGCACCCGGGTGCCGTCGACGTGGGTGATCACGTCACCGGGGCGGATGCCCGCCGTCGCGGCGGGGCCGCCGGGGGTGATCGAGGGCTTGCCGCCGGAGGAGTCGCCGACCCGCGCGCCCGCGCCGGTGTACTGCATGTCGAGCGTGACGCCGATCACCGGGTGGCGTGCCTTGCCGGTGTTGATCAGCTCCTCCGCGACGCGCTTGCCCTGGTTGACGGGTATGGCGAAGCCCAGCCCGATCGAACCGCCCTGGCTGCCGTCGCTGCCGCCCTTGGGGGCGTCGGCGGCGCGGATCGCGCTGTTGATGCCGATCACCCGGCCCTTGCGGTCGAGCAGCGGGCCGCCGGAGTTGCCCGGGTTGATCGGGGCGTCCGTCTGCAGCGCGTCGACGTAGGAGACGTCGCTGCCCTCGGTCTCGCCGCCGGCGGTGATGGGCCGCTCCTTGGCGCTGATGATGCCGGAGGTGACCGTGTTGGCGAGGTTGTACGGGGCGCCGATCGCGATCACGGGGTCACCGACGGCCACGGAGTCGGAGTTGCCGAGCGGCAGCGGCTTGAGGTTGGAGACGCCCTTGACCTTGAGCACGGCGAGGTCGTAACCGGAGTCCCGGCCGACGATCTCGGCCCGCGCGGACTCGCTGTGCGCGAAGGTGACCGTTATCTCGCCGCCCTCGGCCGCGGGCTGCACCACGTGGTTGTTGGTCAGGATGTGGCCGGAGCGGTCCAGGACGAACCCGGTGCCGGTCCCCTGCTCGTCCCCGCCGCTGACGTGGATGGTGACCACACCGGGCAGCGCGGTGCGCGCGATCCCGGCGACGCTGTCGGGCGCGCGGTCGAGGTTCCCGTCGACGGGCGACTGGTCCAGCTCGATCGTCCCGGCGACGCCGCCGCTGCGCTCGTACCAGATCCCCAGTCCGCCGCCGACGCCGCCGGCGATCAGCGCGATGAGGATGGCGCCGACGACAAGTCCCTTGCCGCCACCGCGGGCTCGCTCGCGCTGGGGCTGCTCGCCGCCCCAGGGGTCGTAGCGCTGCCCCTGCGGCGGGGGGACGGGGCCGTGCGGGCGGGGGCCCTGGGGGCCGTGCTGGGGATGGGGGCCGTGCTGGGAGGCGTGCTGGGGGCTGTGCTGGGTGTGCGGGCGGGGGCCGCCGGAGGGCTGGCCGAAGCCGGCGGGGCGGGGGCCCTGGGGGGCGGCGGCGCCGGGTCGGGGGCCCGCATAGGGGTTCGCCGCGCCAGGGGGGCGGCCACCGGGGCGGTGAGAGCCGTGGGGGGGACGGGGGTCGCCGGGGCGGTCACCGCGGCGGCCGGGGTGGCCGTCGGAGGGGCGGCGGTCGTCGCGGGGGCGGTCCTCGCGGGGAGGGCGTATGCCCGGGGGGCGGCGGCCTTCCGGGGGGCGGCGGTCGCTGTCCGGGCGCGGTCCGCGGTCGGTGGGAGAGTCGGGGCGGTCGTCGTGGGGCGGGCGGTCGTCGCGGGAAGGCCGCTCGTCGCGGGGCGGGCGGTTCTCGCGGGAGGGCTGTTCCTCCGCCTCCGGTGCCTCGGGCTTTCGCGCGTCGAAGGTGCGGAACTGCCTGGTTCTGGGGTCCGATACGTCGTCGGCCTCATCCGCGTCCGCGGGGCTCGCGGGCTCCGCAGACGCCTTGGGCGCCTTGGGTGCTTCGGCCGCTTCGGCCGCCTCAGGGGCGGCAGCGCTCTCGTTCGCCTCGCCGTCCCGGGGGCCGGGCACGACGCTGCTGCCGGATTCCGGCACGACGGTCGCGCCCTCCTCCGTATCCGACGAGCGGCCGCCCGCGTCCTGTCGCGACCACGTCGGCTTGCCCTCGTCCATGCTCTCCCCATTGCTCAGCGCACGTCCCAGTGGCGCCGCCCGGAAAGCCACCCGGTCGGCCCACCCCGAGGATTCAACCAGGTCCCCGCACCGGCCCGCGACAGCCCCGGCTTCCACATCCGTTGGATAGGGAATAGATGGGGCGAATTTCATGGGGGGGTGGGTCGCGTCGGGTCGGGTTACGTGGGGGCGGGTTACGTGGGGGCGGGTTACGTGGGGCGGGGGCGCCGCTCCGCGGCGCTGGTGTGCTGCGGCGCTCCGCGCCGGTGGGGCTTCGCCGCTTCGCGGCGCCCGCGGCCCGGCCCCGCATGGGCTGTGGGCGCCGGGGTGGATTTAGGGGCCGGGGGGTACTTGCGGGGGTCCGGGTGACGCTGCGTCGCTACGCGACGCTTGGGTGGGGTGGTGGGCTTCACCGTTTGGTGTTTTCCGGTGTGGTGGTGTGGCTGCACCTGGGCGTCCGTGCGAGGGGACCGGAGCGACGACTCCGAAAAGACCCACCGCAACGCAGGCCCCCGACAGAGCAGCAAATCGACCGATGGCAAGTCAATCCCTATGGCTTTTCGGAGTTGTCGCGGAGAGGCCCCGCCCCAGCGACGCGGACTCCGCGCAGCCCTCACCGAGGGCGCGCATCGCGCGCCTGCGCTGATCGTCCCGGCCCCGCGCAGCCCTCACCGAGGGCGCGGCCCCGTACTGCGACAACTGGCCCGCGCCATACGGGCGTTCTATCGGGGTGGGACCCGGCGGGAGATCACTGGTTCGCTGATCCCCGGGGCGGGGGCCAGCACTCCGTTGGGTTGCAGCGGCGCCGAGTAGGAGTAGACGCCCGTGCTGTTCAGGCGGACGGACGCCGGGGTCGCCGGGGAGGCGGGGCGGACCGTCGGGCCCGGTGCCGCGCCCCCCGGTGGCGCCTCCGGCGCTCCGGAGACCGCGCCGCCGAGGGCGAACGCGGCGAAGGCCACCCCGCCGAACGCGGCGAAGGCCAGGCGGCGGCCCCGGTGTCCTCCGCCGGGGCGCGCTATCTCGTGGACCCGAAACCCCGCGTCGCCCCCGTCGAGCGGCGTGCGGGAGAGGGCCGCCTCGTCCATCCCGGGCAGCCCCTGCAGCCTGGCCAGCAGCCCGTCGGACGGCGGCGGCACGGCGACGGCCAGCGCGCTCTTGAGCTGCCGCAGCGCATCGGCCTCCGCCTTGCACCTGCGGCAGGTGGCCAGGTGCGCCAGCACCCGGTCCCTGCTGTCATGACCCAGCTCGCCGTCGATCAGCGCGGCAAGCCGGTCTCCCAGATGGTGCTCGGCGGGCGAGAACCCACCATCCACGCTCACGCGAGCCTGCCCTCCCCTCCGAACACAGAGGTGCCGGCGGCGAACCCGGCGGCCAGCGAACGCCGCTCGGCCCGGGCCTGGGGGGAGCGGTGCTTGAGGGCCTTGCGCAGGTGGGAGCGGCCCCGGTGGATCCGGCTGCGCACCGTGCCGAGCTTCACGCCGAGCGTCGCGGCGATCTCCTCGTACGAAAGTCCCTCGATGTCGCAGAGCACGACCGCCGCCCGGAACTCCGGCGCCAGGGTGTCCAGCGCCTGCTGGACGTCCGCGTCGAAGTGGGTGTCGTTGAAGTACTGGTGCGGGGTGGGCTCGCGGCTGGGCAGTCGCTCGGCCGCGTCGTCCCCGAGGGAGTCGAAGCGGATGCGCTGCTTGCGCCGGACCTGGTCGAGGAAGAGGTTCGTGGTGATGCGGTGCAGCCAGCCCTCGAAGGTGCCGGGGGTGTACGTCGACAGGGAGCGGAAGACGCGGACGAAGACCTCCTGGGTGAGGTCCTCGGCGTCGTGCTGGTTGCCCGTGAGCCGGTAGGCGAGCCGGTAGACCCGGCCGCTGTGGGCGCTGACGATCTCCTCCCACGAGGGCGGAGTCCACCCCTTGACCGACTCGTCGGCCGTGAACGTCGCGGGCGTCGGCGACGCGGGCGCGGGCGTGGTCACGGTGTCGGTGGTGGCGCGAGGAGCGCTGTCAGCGGTGTCGGTCACGGATTTCGGCTTACCCGAGGTCCGATGAAGGAGACGCGCTAGCGCGCCGCGGTCACTGGCCGTCGAGACAGCCGCACCTCCCCTGTCGGCTCTGGTGATGTCCAGTAGGCCCCCTACCATAACCACCTCACCCGTTAGCTCCGGATAAGCTTATCCGCTCCGTCTTTTGCCGCGTTAGGACCGGTTCAGCAACCGGAGGTCACCTGGCCGCAAGCACTTACCTGCTGTTAACGCCCGGACCGCACAGCAGGTTCCCGCCACCAACGGATACAGTCACGCTGGGACTTCAGGCGTGGGCTGCCCACGGCGCATGGAGAGCGGAGCGGGAGGGGCCATTACCGGCAACCGGCAGGCGAACTGGTCGTTCGCCGAAGCGTACGGCGCGGCGGGTGCCACCCGGCCGGCGCAGAGCGCTTCCCCCGTCGGGCCCTCCGGCCCCGCCGCCGCTCCCCCGGCGGCCGGCGCGACGACCTCCGCCGCGGCCCCCGAGCGCGCGACGGTGGCGACCGCTCTGCTCTGGGCCCGCCAGCGGGCCCGCGAGACGGGGGTGACGGCGACCTCGGACGGCACGGGGGCGGCGCTGCGCCTGCTGGCGGCCGCGGCGGACGCGAAGGCCGTGGTGGAGATCGGTACGGGCACGGGCGTCTCGGGGCTGCAGCTGCTGCAGGGCATGCGGCCGGACGGGGTGCTGACCACGATGGACCCGGATCCGGAGCTGCAGCAGTTCGCGCGCCAGGCGTTCCAGGCGGCGGGGTTCGCGCCGAACCGGGCGCGGATCATCGCGGGCCGGGCGCTGGACGTACTGCCCCGGCTGGCGGACGGCGGCTACGACATGGTCTTCGCCGACGGGGACCCCTGGGAGTCGGTGGAGTATTTCGCCGAATCACTGCGCCTGCTGCGTACGGGTGGTCTGGTCTGCTTCGCGGGCGTCTTCGCGGAGGGCCGGACCGTGGATCCGGCGGTGCATCGCGGTGAGGTGCTGAAGCTGCGCGAGCTGCTGCGTACGGTCAAGGAGAGCCAGATCCTGCTGCCCGCGCTGCTTCCGGTGGGCGACGGGCTGCTCTGCGCGATCAAGCGCTGAGCCCGGCTCCGTACGGGAGAGACGGGCTCTCAGCGGCCCGGGAGGCGACGGCCGAAATCGAACCGCCCCGACCGCTGAGCGGTCGGGGCGGCTGTGTAGGGTGACGTCGGCTGTGGCACCTGAGTCAGCCGACGACCTTCTTGAGGGCGTCGCCCAGGGCGTCCGCCTCGTCCGGAGTCAGCTCGACGACAAGCCGCCCGCCACCTTCGAGCGGAACGCGCATGACGATGCCCCGCCCCTCCTTGGTCACCTCGAGCGGGCCGTCGCCCGTCCGCGGCTTCATGGCCGCCATGCTCGTTCCCCTTCCTGAAACCAGCTCGTCGAACACAATTGTTCTCGGCCATTATCCCGCATCAGAGGTCCTGATGACCAACATCGGTTGGCATCGACTGCGCAACGCACAATCGCAAAACATCCCAATTCGGCGGCCCGGCTGCGATACTGCCCCCTTCTCGCTGCCGGACGGGATGAAAAAGTTATCGCGCAGATCACACCGATCCCCGCCCCGGCCCGGTGCTGAGGCCCCCGCCCGTCCGTCATCCTGGCGGGGACCCGGGTGACGCTGCCCGGTCCGAGCCGCTACGAATGGGGTGCCGAGATGGCTGCCGATCTGGCTGGAGCCACCGCCGAGCCGGTCCTGTACGACGTCACCGAGGGTCTGGCGACCATCACGCTGAACCGCCCGGAGGCGATGAACTCACTGAACACCGCCATGAAGGAGGCCCTGCGCGACACCCTGCGCGAGGCCGGGGCGGATCCCGCGGTGCGGGCGGTACTGCTGACGGCGACGGGCCGGGCGTTCTGCGTGGGCCAGGACCTCAAGGAGCACATCGGGCTGCTCATGGCCCCGGCGGACGAGGCCGCCGGCCCGGTCATGGACACCGTCCGGGAGCACTACAACCCCATCACCGAGGCCATCGCCGGCATGCCCAAGCCCGTCGTCGCGGGCGTCAACGGTGTCGCGGCCGGGGCGGGCGCGGGCTTCGCCTTCGCGGCCGACTACCGGGTGGTGGCCGACACGGCCTCCTTCAACACCTCCTTCGCGGGCGTGGCGCTGACCGCCGACTCGGGCGTCTCCTGGACGCTCCCCCGACTGGTCGGCGCCTCCCGCGCCTCGGACCTGCTGCTCTTCCCGCGCAGTGTGCCGGCGGCGGAGGCGCGGGCGCTGGGCATCGCCAACCTCGTCGTCCCGGCGGCCGAGCTGGCCAAGGAGGCCCGCGCGGTGGCCGAGCGGCTGGCGGCGGGGCCCACCGCCGCCTACGCGGCGATCAAGGAGTCGCTGGCCTACGGGGCGAGCCACAGCCTGGTGGAGACCCTCGCCAAGGAGGGCGAGCTGCAGAACCGTGCGGGCTCCTCCGCCGACCACCGGATCGCGGTGGAGGCGTTCGTGGCCAAGCAGCAGCCCAGGTTCCTGGGGCGCTGACCGTGACGCGCGTGCGCCCCCGGCCGGACGGTCGGGGGCGCACGGCGTTGCGACTCAGCGCGCGTGGCAGTCCGCCAGATGGTCGTTGACCAGGCCGCACGCCTGCATCAGCGCGTACGCGGTCGTCGGGCCCACGAAGCGCAGTCCGCGCCGCTTCAGCTCCTTGGCCAGCGCCGTGGACTCCCCCGTCACCGCCGGTACGTCCGCGAGGGTGCGCGGGGCCGGGCGGGACTGCTCCGGTGCGTACGACCAGATGAGCGTGTCCAGCTCGCCGGGCGCCCAGTCGGCCAGCGTCCGCGCGTTGGCGAGGGTCGCTGCGATCTTCAGCCGGTTGCGTACGATCCCCGCGTCCGCGAGCAGCCGCGCCTCGTCGGCGGCGCCGAAACCGGCGACCGCCTTGACGGAGAAGTCCGCGAAGGCGGTGCGGAAGGCGGGGCGTTTGCGCAGGATCGTCAGCCACGACAGGCCGGACTGGAACGCCTCCAGGCAGAGGCGCTCGAAGAGCGCGTCGTCGCCGTGGACGGGGCGCCCCCACTCGGTGTCGTGGTAGGCGGCGTACTCGGCCGGCGCCAGCCCCCAGGGGCAGCGGCGCAGGCCGTCCTCGCCGGCCGTCGCGCCCGCGCTCACCGCAGGTCCTTGCGCTCAGGTCGCTGGTCCTGCGGGGCACTCGCCTCCTGGGCCGCGACCGCGGCGGCGCGGGCGCCCGCGAGGGCGGCCTCCAGCTCCGCGATCCGGGCGTCACGCTCGGCGAGTTCGGCGGCGAGGCGGTCGAGGGTGTCGTCCACCTCGGCCATCCGGTAGCCGCGCAGCGCCGGCGGCAGCCGCAGCCGGTCGATGTCCGCGCGGGTGAGCGGGCGCTCGTACGGCAGCGGGTCGGCGAGCTGCTCGGGCTGCGGTTCGGTGAGGCCGCCGCCCGAGGCGCCACCGCTGCCGAGCAGGACGAGCGTGACCGCGGCGACCACGGCCACCATGGCGATCAGCAGGAACCAGAACACCTACGCCCTCCCGGGGTTTTCGAAGCTCGCCGGCCAGCCTATGCCGGTGGGGGCGCGGGGCTCCACGCCCGTCCGCCGAGGGCGGGCGGATATCGTCCCGTACGAACCCGGACCGGCCCGGGTCAAAAAGGAGTGAGCGCGTGCTGCGACTGGGATCACGGGAATTCGGACCGCACGAGCCGGTGGTCATGGCCATCGTCAACCGCACCCCCGACTCCTTCTACGACCAGGGCGCCACCTTCCTCGACGAGCCGGCGCTCGCCCGCGTGGAGCAGGCGGTGGCCCAGGGCGCGGACATCATCGACATCGGCGGGGTGAAGGCGGGGCCGGGCGAGGAGGTCACGGCCGAGGAGGAGGCGCGGCGGGTGGTGCCGTTCGTCGCGGAGGTGCGCCACCGCCATCCGGACGTCGTGATCAGCGTCGACACCTGGCGCCACGAGGTCGGCGCGGCGGCCTGCGAGGCGGGCGCTGACCTGCTCAACGACGCCTGGGGCGGCGTCGATCCGAAGCTGGCGGAGGTCGCCGCGCACTACAAGAGGGGCCTGGTGTGCACGCACGCCGGAGGCGCACAACCGCGCACCCGCCCGCACCGCACCACGTACGAGGACGTGATGGCGGACATCCTGCGCGTGACGCTGGGACTGGCCGAACGGGCGGCGGCACTGGGCGTCCCCCGCGAGAGCATCCTCATCGACCCGGGCCACGACTTCGGCAAGAACACCCGCCACTCCCTGGAGGCCACCCGCCGCCTGACCGAGATGACAGAAACCGGCTGGCCGGTCCTGGTCTCACTGTCCAACAAGGACTTCGTGGGCGAGACCCTGGACAAGCCGGTGAAGGAACGCCTCCTGGGCACTCTGGCGACCACAGCGATCTCCGCCTGGCTGGGCGCCCAGGTCTACCGCGTCCACGAAGTAACGGAAACCCGCGAGATCCTGGACATGGTGACCGCGATCGCGGGCCACCGCCCCCCCACGGTGGCCCGCCGCGGCCTGGCATAGAAAACCACCCCCGAGCGCACCCGCCCGCCCAAGGAAGAGGGCCCCGGATCGAGAACGCCCCCCGAGCGCACCAGGAACCCACCCGCCCAAGGGAGGGGCCCGGAGCGACGACTCCGAAAAG
>NZ_JBHSZO010000026.1:0-88010 GCF_042663125.1 Streptomyces polyrhachis
TGCCGCCTCCGGAGGACTGGGTGGGGGTCTCCTCCCAGCGTTCCACGGGCCGGCTCCGTACCGTCAGAGCCAGCCGCGCCTGCGGAACGCGCGGTGCAGGGTGAAGCAGATGCCGGCGATCACGCAGAGCACCGCCGGGTAGCCGTACGTCCAGCGCAGCTCCGGCATGTGGTCGAAGTTCATGCCGTAGACCCCGCAGACCATCGTCGGCACCGCCAGGATCGCCACCCAGGCGGAGATCTTGCGCATGTCCTCGTTCTGCGCCATCGACACCCGGGCGATGTTGGCCTGGAGGATCGACAGCAGCAGCTCGTCGAAGCCGTTGATCTGGTCCATCGCCCGCGACTGGTGGTCGGCGACGTCGCGGAAGTACGGGCGTATCGCCGGGTCCACCGCCAGCATCGGCTTCTCCGCCAGCTGCTGGAGCGGCCGGGCCAGCGGCGCCACCGCCCGCTTCAGCTCCAGCAGTTCGCGCTTGAGGTGGTAGATGCGCGCCACGTCCGCCAGGGCGTGGTTGTCGCCGAAGACGTCCGTCTCCACCGTGTCGATGTCGGTGAGGATGCCCTCGCCCGCCGTCAGGCAGTCGCTGACCACCTGGTCCGCCACCGCGTACAGCACCGCGCTCGGCCCGTGCGCCAGCAGCTCCGGGCTGGCCTCCAGCCCCTCGCGTACGGGCCCCAGCGTGCCGTGCCGGCCGTGCCGGACGGTGATCACGTAGTCCGGGCCGGTGAGCACCGTGATCTCACCGGACTCCACCACCTCGCAGGTGGCGGTCAGCTCGGCGTGCTCGACGTAGGCGACGGGCTTGAAGACCGCCAGCGCCATGTCCCCGAACACCTCCAGCCGGGGGCGCGGGCCGCCCTCCAGGGCGGCCGACACCGCCAGCGGGTGGAGGTCGAACAGCTCGGCGATCGGGGCGAACGCGCGCTCACTGGGCTCGTACAGCCCGATCCAGACGAAGCCCTCGCCCTTGGTGCGCACCAGCCGCACCGCGTCCTGCGGCTCCAGGTCGCCGGGGCGGCGGGCGCCGTCGACGTAGACCACGCAGTTCTCGACCGCGCTGCCCAGCGGGGAGCGGACGGGATGGCTGAGGTCCACCGGTCGGCGGCGCCCCGGCAGTTTGACGACGGAGCGGAGGGTGCGGCGTACGACGGACAAGACTTCCCCTGGGCTGTGGCCTGTAGTGCGCCCAGTGTGCTGTCCGACGGCGGTCGCGGGCAAGATCCGGCCTGCGCGGCCGGACCGCGGCCCCCGCTCAGGCGGCCGGGCCGCCGGCCGCGGCGGCCGCCTCGACGTCCATCCACATGTACGACCACAGGTGGCCGTCGAGGTCGGTGAAGTTGCGCCCGTACATGAAGTCACCCATCTCCTCGGGCTGGCCGTGCTCCTTGGCGCCCGCCGCGATGGCCCTGTCGACGATGGCGTCCACGGCCTCGCGGCTCTCGGCGCTGAGGCAGTTGATGTTCCCGACGTGGGTGGCGGGGTCGGGGATCTCGCGCTTGGTGAAGGTCTTGAAGAAGGGCTCGGTCAGCAGCATGAAGTAGATCGAGTCGCTGATGACCAGGCAGGCGGCGTTCTCGTCGGTGAACTGGGGGTTGAAGGAGTACCCCAGCTCGGCGAAGAACTCCTTCGCGCGGGGGAGGTCCTGGACGGGGAGGTTGACGAAGATCAGCTGCTGGGACATGAGGGGTCCTCCGTTTGCGGTGCGCCCGTGCGGCGCCGGGGTGTGCTTGCACAGGGGTAGACCGGGGGTGGGCGGGGAAGTCATCGCGTTCGGGGAGGGAATCTTCCGCCGGTTCTACGGGACCGGCCTCACGGCTCGGTGAAGACGGTGCGCCGGCGCTCCGTCTCCGGCGCCGCGAACTCCAGCAGCTCCGCGGCCCGCTGCTCCAGCGCCGCCCTCTCCGCGCGCGTGAACGTACGGAACGCGGTGAACTCCACCGTCGCCTCGCGGCGCTTGAGCACCGGCTTCCACAGCCCCGCGACGAATCCGTCCAGCATGATCGCGCCCCGGACGATGCCGTTGTGGGTGAAGACCTTCCGCTCGTACTCCTTGGCGATGATCCGGCTGCGGTCGGCGTGCGAGAGGAGCGCGTTGTCGAAGGGGCCGAGCAGGAAGGGCTCGATCTCCCGACCGGGATCGGGAAGTTCGGTGCCCGCCAGGTCGAACAGCTCGCGCCCCGCCTCGTCGCGGTACGACACCAGCCGGGGCCGCAGCCGCTCGAAGACCGCCCGCAGCCCGGTGAGCGAGGACCACTTCTGGGCGTCCGCGACGGAGGCCGGACCGAAGGCGGCGAGATAGCGCAGGACGAGGTCGTCGGGGGTGGCGTCGGTAGCGGGATCGGCGGCGCGGCCGGTGCCTGCCTCGACGTCGAGCCACTGCTCCGCCAGCGCGTACACCAGCCCACCGCCCTGCCCCCAGACCCCGCGTGGCGGCACCTGAACCAGCGGCAGCAGGCAACGGGCCAGGTACGCCAGCGCGTTGCCCTCATATCCCGGCAGCCGCCCGGCCAGCCGCTCGCCCAACTCCTCGTTGGCCAGTGGACCGTCGGCCAGCACCTCGCGCGCCGCCGCCGTGACGGCCGCCGGATCGACGCCCGCCACCTGCTTGCCCGCCGTGCTGTGGAAGAGCACCGTGTCCAGGAACGGCTGCACGACCGTCCGCATCGGCAGCACGTCGCGGGCGCTCACCAGATGGATGGTCCCGCGCATCAGCACCACCCGGGCCGCCGCCCGGTCCGTCAGGGCATCGGAGAGCGCCCGGGGCGTGAAGCCGTCCAATCGGGCGTGGAGTTGGTAGTACGGCGCGTCCCCCGCCTGCGCCTGCATCCCCGCCAGATGCTCCATCGCCGCCACGGGCCCCACCGCCCCCGCATCCCGCCGCGCCGACAGCCACTGCCGCTCCAACAGCGCCCGGTTCAACGCCCGCCCACCCAGCACGTCCGCCACCACACCCTCCGATCAACCATCGCTACGAGCCGACCGTACGGGGACACCCAAGGAACGGGTGGAGCAGTCGGGCAACGAGTCCGGCAAGGCACCGAACATCCGGGTCGCGGCCTGGGATTCCACGCTGGCGACCACCCCTGTCAGGGGCCCTCGGCCACACATCTGCCGTCACCGCGCGGCGGATAGTGTCCAGGCGCAGGGCAGTCCGAACGGTGTCGGCTACGTTCTGGGCGTGTCCCGAGTCCGCATCGGCCAGCTCTACCATGGATGTTGTCATGAGCCGCGTACGAATCCAGAGCTACGTGCGGATCGGTGCGGAGTTCCAGCCGATCCAGGACGTCGCGGTCGCGTATGCGGGGTTGGTGTTCTTCACCGAACCGCAGCGCATCTGCTCCGAGTATGACGGGGCCGACCCGGAGATCGACATGCTGCGCCCCTGGCCGAGAGCGGCCTGACCTGCCAACGTCCGCATTCGATGTCCACCGAAGTGTCCGCCCTCGCTGTTCCCGCGAGGAGCCGGAGCAGAATCCTGGAGGAGTGTGGGGTCAGTGAGCCAGAGTCCGGCGTCTCTCGCAGAGCTCCTCATCCGGTCGGTGGACTGGGCCGAGTTCGAGCTGCTGACGGGACCCGCTTACGGGTTCGGTGAGAGCCTTGTTGCGTTTGTCTCGCCTGATTCGACTTCGGCGCGAGGCGAGCTCTGGCAGGCCATGGAGAACCACGTCTTTGCGCAGGACGACGTGTTCAGCGCTGCCGAGCCGACGATCCGGGTTCTCCTTGCAGCGCTGGTCGAACCCCGTCCAGACGCTGTGCGGATCGCAGTGCTGGACTTGCTCTTCCACCTCGTGCAGGCCGCCAGTTTCCGAGCCGACGCTCTCGGGCGGCGGTGCATGGAGGCGGCGGCTGAGGGTGGATGGCTCCTGGCTCGCGAGTCCTTGACCGGTGGTCCGACTATTCGAGATGCCTGCCTTGAAGTACTCGACATCTGCGCGCCTGATTGTGCTCGGGCGGCAAGATATCAAGATTGTTAACGTCAGTGAACGACGGCCGCGGCGGGTGGAGCGTCGGGGTCGTCGTTGGGCTGGCTGAGGATGCTGCCGAGGGTGTCGATGGCTTGGCGTTGGAGGCGCAGTCGGACGTGTAATGGCGGCGTCGGGTATTGGAGCTGTCCGAATGCCCTGGTGGCAGCGGTGAAATGGGAGTGCGTCCAAGCGGCGGTCGCGGCAGGATGCGATCATGGTTACCCCCTTGGATGTCCCGCGCTTGGTTGCAGGCGACCGTTTCGTGCTCCGCCCCTGGGAGTTCGGCGATCTGGCTCTCGTTCGGGAGGCGTCGAGCGACGAGCACATCCCGTTGATCACGACTGTTCCCTCGACGTACTCCCAAGAGGCGGGCGAGGCATTCGTCCGGCGGCAGTGGGAGCGGGCATCTGCTGGTAGCGGGTATCCGTTTGTCATCGTGCGGGTTGAGGACGGTCAGCCGCTTGGGACGGTCGGCCTGTGGTTGAAGGATCTGAACGAGGGCCGTGCGTCGTTGGGCTATTGGGTGGTCGAGTCGGCTCGTGGGCAGGGGGTTGCTGCGGAAGCCCTTAGAGCGGTTGCCGCCTGGGCCCTTGGTGACCTGCAGATTCCTCGGCTTCAGCTGTATGTCGAGCCGTGGAATATTGCGTCCCGGCGGACGGCTGAGCGTGTCGGCTTCCAGCGTGAGGGCCTGCTCCGCAGTTGGCAGCGGGTGGGCGAGGCGCGTCGGGACATGATCATGTATTCGATGCTGGCAGTCGACCTGCCGTGATCGGCCGCTGGGTGAGTCGGCCGGTGCTGATCGGGCATCCGGGCCGGCCGCCGGGGAAGAGCCAAGGGGAGGGTGCCGGGCAGCGTGCTGAGCCCGCCATCCCCGCAGCCTCGCCTCGGCCCTCGCGTCCTGCGGACGCAAGACCGCACCCGGTCCGTCATGGACGCCGTTGTCGGCGGCATGCGGGCCGGGTGCGGGCCGGGGGACCGTGTGGTCGAGGAGACCGTGGGTCCGGGGGTTGGTCTGCGGTCAGGCCTTCTTGGTCTCCCAGAAGATGTCCGAGACCTGGGCGATCAGGTCCAGGGCCTTCTGGCCCGTGGCCGGGTCCTTGGACGCCTTCGCCGCGCTCAGCGCCTTCAGCGTCTCGTTGACCAGCTCGCTCAGCTGCGGGTACTTCTCGAAGTGCACGGGCTTGAAGTAGTCGCTCCACAGCACCGAGATGTGATGCTTGGCGAGCTCGGCGCGCTGCTCCTTGACCACGGTGGCCCGGATGGTGAACTCCAGGTCGTCGTTGGCCTGCATCTTGTCCTGGATCGCCTTGACCGACTCGGCCTCGATCCGGGCCTGGGCGGGGTCGTACACGCCGCAGGGGAGGTCGCAGTGGGCGCTGGCCTTCACCTTGGAGCCGAACAGTCGAGAGAACATGGGAGTCCTTCCTTGTGATCCTTCTTGGGTAGGGACACTACTCGCTACGGGTGGCAACGCGCCGGGTGCCCCGGGGGGCTTAGGCCGAAAGTCCGGTGCGAGGGTAGTACGGGGAGGACGATGGACCGAGGAGGTCGAGACCATGCCGCAGCGGATGGACGAACGTGAGCGGGAGGCCGGGCGGCGCGGGCCGCGGCGGCTGGGGCTGGTCGAGGTCTCCGGCCCGTCCATGACACCGACCGTCAACTCCGGCGACACCCTGCTCGTCCGCTACGGGGCGGTGGTGCGCCCCGGTGACGTGCTGCTGCTGCGCCATCCCCTGCAACAGGACCTCTTCATCGTCAAACGCGCGGTGGAGCGGCGCGACGGCGGCTGGTGGGTGCTCAGCGACAACACCCTCGCCGCCTTCGCCAACGACAGCCGCGACTTCGGCCCCGTACCGGACGAACTGGTCCTCGCCCGCGCCCTGTTGCGGCTGCGCCCGCCGTCGGACGTCGCAGCTCAGCGCACGGTGCGCTCGGCGGTGTCCTGGGCGGCCGGGGCCGTGCGGCCGCTCTCCAGGCGCTTGCGGGCGCGGTAGGCCGCGACGTTGGCGCGGGTCGCGCAGCGGTCGGAGCAGTAGCGGCGCGAGCGGTTGGTCGAGGTGTCGAGGTAGGCGTTCTGGCAGGGCGCGGCCTGGCAGATGCCCAGGCGGTCCAGGCCGTGGTCGGTGAGGTGCACCGCCAGCCCCATGCAGGCGCTCGCGGCGTAGCCCGCGCCCGCGTTGACCGGGGCCTCCGCGATGTGCAGGTGCCACTGGGGGTGCCCCTCGCCGTCGCGGTGGTCGTGCCCGGAGATCTGCGGGCTCACCGGGAACTCCATCAGCAGCGCGTTGAGCAGGTCCACCGCGCGCAGCTCGTCCCCCTCGCCGGCCGCCTCGAAGACGGCGCGCAGCCGGGCCCGTACGGCACGCAGCCGCGCTACGTCCGCCTCGGTGGCGCGGCGGGCGGCGTGCCGGCTGGGGCCGAAGAGGTCGCGTACGGCGTCCAGTGAGGTGAGGGTGTCGGTGCCGCGGGCGGGCTCCTCGGTGTTGACCAGGCGCACCGCCAGCTGTGAGTAGTAGGCCAGCTCCACTTTTTGTCCTTACGGGAAGGGGTCTGGGGTCTGTGCCGGGTTGTAACGGGCGACTATTGGTTCAGGGTATTACATGTCGGGGGTGGTGGTCCCGTCGCGCTGCGGGGGCTTCGCCCCCGGGCCCCGGATCGCCGCTTCGCGGCTCTGGCCTCAAACGCCGGCCGGGCTGGAATGGCGCTGCGCGCCTCGTCCTCAAACGCCGGACGGGCTGTGTGGTCGGTTCTTGCTGACAAGTTCGGCCAGAACCGACCACACCGTGCATCCGTGCATCCGCATGCCGAACATCGCGCAACCGCACACCGCGTATCGCCCACCGCGTCGACATACACCCCCCTACCCCTGCGGCGGCGTCCCCCCTCCGCGCTCCCGCGCGTCAGCGGCGGGCTACGCCTTCCGCGCGGGCCGCCGCCGCCACCGCTGCCGTGACCGCGGGGGCCACGCGGGGGTCGAAGGGGGAGGGGATGACCTTGTCGGGGGACAGTTCGTCGGCGATGACGTCCGCCAGGGCCTGGGACGCGGCCAGTTTCATGCCCTCCGTGATGCGGGAGGCGCGGACCTGGAGGGCGCCGGCGAAGATGCCGGGGAAGGCCAGGACGTTGTTGATCTGGTTGGGGTAGTCCGAGCGGCCGGTGGCGACCACCGCGGCGTACCGGTGCGCCACGTCGGGGTGGATCTCCGGGGTCGGGTTCGCCATCGCGAAGATGAACGCGCCGGGGGCCATCGAGGCCACCGCCGCCTCCGGGACCGTACCGCCGGAGACGCCGATGAAGACGTCCGCGCCCGCCAGTGCCGACTCCAGGGAGCCGGTCAGTCCGGTCCGGTTGGTCAGCTCGGCGATCTCGCGCTTGGCCGGGTTCAGGTCCTCGCGGTCGGTGGAGACGAGGCCCTTGCGGTCGGCCAGCGCCACGTCGCCGATCCCGGCCGAGACCAGGATCTTGGCGATGGCGACCCCGGCCGCGCCCGCGCCGGAGATCACCGCGCGCAGCTCGCCCAGCCCGCGGCCGGTCAGCTTCGCCGCGTTGCGCAGGGCGGCGAGGGTGACGACGGCGGTGCCGTGCTGGTCGTCGTGGAAGACCGGGATGTCCACCCGCTCCTGCAGCCTGCGCTCGATCTCGAAGCAGCGCGGGGCGGAGATGTCCTCCAGGTTGATGCCGCCGAAGGACGGGGCCAGCCGGACCACCGTCTCGACGATCTCGTCCACCCCGCGGCAGTCGAGCGCGATGGGGACCGCGTCCACGCCGCCGAACTGCTTGAAGAGGATGGCCTTGCCCTCCATCACCGGAAGGGACGCCTCGGGACCGATGTCCCCGAGGCCGAGCACCGCGCTGCCGTCGGTGACCACGGCCACGACCTGGGACTTCCAGGTGTAGTCGTGGACCAGCTCAGGGTGCTCCGCGATGGCGCTGCAGACCTTGGCCACGCCCGGCGTGTAGGCGAGGGACAGGTCGTCCTTGTCGCGTACGGGCACGGTGGCCTGGATGGCCATCTTGCCGCCGCGATGGAGTGCGAACGCGGGATCGAAGAAATCGTCCTGCGAGGCGCCGGTGTCACTGGGAGGGTTGACGATCTCCGCTGCCACTGTGTTGACCCCTTGGTCTGAAGTGCTGTCGAGGGTGTGTCCGCCTCCTGGTTGCGGAGGCGGGGCGGGCACAACGTCCGCTCGGGCCCTGGGGTTCAACGTGGGGCCCATTGACGCGGACACGCGGACGCGCCGCACACGCGTCCTGCCCCGGATGAGGGGTGTAAGGGTCCTGTCTACCGCAAGATCGCTACGGCTGGCGAGCAAGTATCGGTCACGTCACGCCGGTGAGCGGTGCGGACGCGCTGTCCGGGATTACCGATCCGTGCGCAATCGCTCGTGGGGGCCGGTCGCCTCCGTGCCGGATCGGCGCAGGAAAAAGTGGGGGTAGGGAGTGGTCTGTCCTAGCGTGGTGGCATAGGTGAGGTGCGCTCCGTGATCTAGCTCTCGTACGAACGCGGGCGGTGCCCGTATCGCCTTGTCATGGGGCGTCTCCCGCACTCACGGCGAAAGCCCTGTTATCGGATCTTGATGCGGGCGGCTCACTGAATGCTCAACTCCGGATGTAAAGATGCCCTCAATCACACCGGGGTTCGATTGTTCGCCCGCGCAGTCGGGAGCCACATCGGGCCACGCTCATGATCTGCAGGAGGAACCAGCATGACCGCAAGCACCACCCGGCGTACCACCGCTGCGAAGTCGCGTCTGGCAGCGGTCGGCGCCCTCGCGGCGGCCGGCGCTCTCGTCCTGTCGGCCTGCGGAGACCAGACGGACAAGGCCGAGAGCGGCGACGCGGGCACGAAGGACTCCTCCGCCTCGGCCCCCGCGTACGACCTGCCGCAGAAGATCAAGGACTCGGGCGTCGTCAAGGTCGGCTCCGACATCAACTACGCGCCGATGGAGTTCACCGACAAGGACGGCAAGGCGACCGGTGTCGACGTCGCCATCGGTGCCGCCCTGGGCAAGGAGATGGGCGTCGAGTTCGCGTTCGAGAGCGGCGTCTTCGACAACCTGATCCCGTCCCTGGACACCGGCCGCTACGACGTGATCATGTCCTCGATGAGCGACACCAAGGAGCGCCAGGGCAAGGTCGACTTCGTCGACTACTTCACCGCCGGCGTCTCCATCCTGGCCCAGAAGGGCAACCCGAAGGGCGTCCAGAGCCTCGACGACCTCTGCGGCAAGACCATCGCCTACCAGCGCGGCACCGTCAGCGCCGACGTGGCGAAGGCCCAGAACGGCAAGTGCCCCGCGGGCAAGAAGATCAAGACCCTTGAGTTCGAGACCGACACCGAGGCGCTGCTGCAGGTCAAGCAGGGTCGCGCGGTGGCGGACCTGAACGACTTCCCCGTCGCCGCGTACAACGCGAAGACCTCCGGCGGCGGCAACGACTTCGAGGTCGTCGGCGAGCAGGTCGACGCCGGCCCCTACGGCATCGCGGTCACCAAGGAGAACAAGCAGCTCCGCGACGCCATCGCCAAGGCGCTGGACGCGATCATCGCCAACGGCGAGTACGAGAAGGTCCTCAAGGAGTGGAACGTCGAGCAGGGCGGCGTCGACAAGGCCGCCGTCAACGGCGGCTCCGAGTAATACCCCCGTCGGAAAGTTCTCCCCGTGACTGACAAGAACGCCCCGGACCCGGCCGACACCCCCCCGGCCGGGTCCGGCCCCGCCAAGGCCGACGCCGCCACCCCGGTGCCGGCGCAGGCCATCCGCGCCATCCCCGTACGGCACCCCTGGCGCTGGGTCAGCGCCGTGGTGGTGCTCGGCCTGCTCGCCATGCTGGGCCTCGCGTTCGCGAACGCGAAGATCCAGTGGAGCGACGTCCCCGAGTACCTCTTCAACGACCGGATCATGACCGGCGTGCTGAACACGGTCAAGATCACCGTGTACAGCTTCGTCCTCGGCGTCGTCCTCGGCGTCGTCCTGGCCGTGATGAAGCTGTCGAAGAACCCGGTGGTCTCGCTCTTCGCCAACGGCTACATCTGGCTCTTCCGCGGCACGCCCGTGCTGCTGCAGCTGCTGATCTGGTACAACCTCGCGCTGATCTTCCCGGTCCTCAACCTCGGTCCGATCTACAAGGACGAGATGACCGAGGTCATGACGCCGTTCCTGGCCGCGCTGCTGGGACTGGGCCTGAACCAGGCCGCGTACATGGCCGAGATCGTCCGCTCCGGTATCCAGTCCGTGGACGAGGGCCAGACCGAGGCCGCGCACGCGCTGGGCATGAGCTCGGGCCGGACGATGCGCCGCATCGTGCTGCCGCAGGCCATGCGCGTGATCGTGCCGCCGACGGGCAACCAGTTCATCGACCTGCTGAAGACCTCCTCGCTCGCGATGGTGATCACCTATCCCGAGCTGATCTACGTGGCCAAGTCGATCTCCACGGGAACGCTGAACGTGATGGAGATGTACTTCGTCGCGGCCATCTGGTACCTGGCGCTGACCACGGTCTTCAGCATCGTCCAATTCTACGTCGAGCGGCACTTCGCCAAGGGGTCCGTCCGCAACCTGCCGCCCACCCCGTGGCAGAAGGTGAAGGCGAACCTGCGCACCCCGCCGCGCCTGCTCGGAACGAGGTCCCCGCGATGACGACACCCATGGTCAGGGCCGAGGGCGTCCACAAGTCCTTCGGCGCCGCGCACATCCTCAAGGGCATCGACCTGGAGGTAGCGCCCCGCGAGGTCTTCTGCCTGGTCGGCCCGTCCGGCTCCGGCAAGTCGACCTTCCTGCGGTGCATCAACCACCTGGAGAAGATCGACGGCGGCCGGCTCTCCGTCGACGGGCACCTGGTGGGCTACCGCCAGAAGGGCGACAAGCTCTACGAGCTGAAGGAGAAGGAGGTCGCGGCGCAGCGCAAGGACATCGGCATGGTGTTCCAGCGCTTCAACCTCTTCCCCCACATGACGGCCCTGGCGAACGTCATGGAGGCCCCCGTCCAGGTCAAGGGCGAGTCCCGGGCGGTCGCCCGCGAGCGGGCGCGCAAGCTGCTGGACCGGGTGGGCCTGGCCGACAAGGCCGGCCACTACCCCTCCCAGCTCTCCGGCGGCCAGCAGCAGCGCGTCGCCATCGCCCGTGCGCTGGCGATGGAGCCCAAGCTGATGCTCTTCGACGAGCCCACCTCGGCGCTCGACCCGGAGCTGGTCGGCGAGGTGCTGGACGTGATGCGCGATCTGGCGGAGTCCGGGATGACGATGATCGTCGTCACCCACGAGATGGGCTTCGCCCGGGAGGTCGGCGACTCGCTGGTCTTCATGGACGACGGCGTGGTGGTCGAGTCGGGCCGTCCCCGCGACGTCCTGGGCAATCCGCAGCACGTGCGCACGCAGGCGTTCCTGTCGAAGGTGCTGTAGGCGGCTTTTGCATCCTCACGTCCGGGGGCGGTACGGATCCACGTGGTCCGTGCCGCCCCCGCGGCGTTGTGCGGCAGTGACCTACACCGCTTCCGTATCCGGGGTGTGGAGCAGACCCCCGTACAGCGCGTAGTTTCGGCCCCATGTTCGCCGCCTACGCAGCCCGCATCGACCCTGCCCAGCCGCTCGACGGCCTCGAACTGGGCGAGCGCCCCGAACCCGACGTGCCCCCCGGATGGCAGGTGGTCGACGTCCGCGCCGCCTCCCTCAACCACCACGACCTGTGGACCCTGCGCGGCGTCGGCATCACCGCCGACCGGCTGCCGATGATCCTGGGCTGCGACGCGGCGGGGGTGGACGCCGACGGCAACGAGGTCGTGCTGCACTCCGTCATCGGCGAGAGCGGCCACGGCGTCGGGCCCGGCGAGCGGATGTCGATCCTCACCGAGAAGTACCAGGGCAGCTTCGCCGAGCGGGTGGCCGTCCCCGCGTGGAACGTGCTGCCCAAGCCGAAGGAGCTGAGCTTCGAGGAGGCGGCCTGCCTGCCGACCGCGTGGCTGACGGCGTACCGGATGCTCTTCACCAACGGCGGTGTGCGCCCCGGTGACAGTGTGCTGGTGCAGGGCGCCGGCGGCGGGGTGGCCACGGCGGCGGTCGTGCTGGGCGCGGCGGCCGGGCTGCGGGTCTTCGCGACCAGCCGCGACGAGGCCAAGCGCCGCCGGGCCGTGGAGCTGGGCGCCGAGGGCGCCTTCGAGCCGGGCGCGCGGCTGCCGCACCGGGTGGACGCGGTCATGGAGACGGTGGGCGCGGCGACCTGGTCGCACTCGGTCAAGTCCCTCAAGCCCGGCGGGACGCTGGTGATCTCCGGCGCGACCAGCGGCACCACGCCCGCGGTGGGCGAGCTGGAGCGGATCTTCTTCCTGCAGCTGAAGGTCGTCGGCTCCACCATGGGCAGCCGCGACGAGCTGTCCTCGCTGCTGAGCTTCTGCGCCGCGAAGGGCGTCCGGCCGGTGATCGACAGCGTGCTGCCGCTGGAGCGGGCGCGCGAGGGCCTGGCGCGGATGGCGGGGGGCGACCTCTTCGGCAAGGTCGTGCTGACGAACGGCTGACCTCCGGCCGTACGCCCGCACCCGCATGTCAACCGAAGTTGACACACCTCCCGGTGTCAATGTAGGTTGACATGCATGACAGAGGCAACGGATCTCGCGGAGCGCGCCGGCGACCGCGACCCCCGGGTGGGGCTGCGGGCCGTCGCCGCGCTGCGGCAGCTGCTGGAGCGGCTGGAGGCGGTGCAGGTGCGCTCGGCGCGGGCACAGGGCTGGTCGTGGCAGGACATCGCCGCCGAGCTGGGCGTGAGCCGGCAGGCGGTCCACAAGAAGCACGGGAGGCAGTGATGTTCGAGCGCTTCACCCAGACCGCGCGCGACACCGTGCGCGGTGCGTGCGAAGGGGCCGAGCGGGCGGGGGACCGGCGGGTCACCGAGGAGCACCTGCTGCTCGCGCTGCTGCGGCAGGACGCCCTCCCGCTCCTCGGCGGGCGGCGCGCGGCGATCGAGGAGGGGCTCGGCGCCGCGCGCCGCCGGGCCGGGATCTCCCGGGCGGACGCGGCGGCGCTGGCGGAGATCGGGATCGACGTCGAGGAGATCGTCGGCCGGGTCGAGGAGACCCACGGAGCCGGCGCGCTGGCGCCCCGCGGGAGGTCGCGCGGGCAGCGCAGCCGTTTCAGCCCCGAGGCCAGGAAGGTGCTGGAGCGCTCGCTGCGGGTGGCGCTGGGGCGCCGCGAGAAGCACATCGCGGCGGAGCACCTGCTGCTCGCGCTGATCGGCGTCCCCGGGGTGGCGGCGGAGGTGCTGGCCGAGAACGGCGTGACGTACGCGGCGGTGGAGGCCGCGCTGGACGGCGGGGGGCGGCGGGCCTCGTAGCACTCAAGGGGCGCGAGGTGTACGGGGCCGGGCGGCCGGGACGGGCTGCCCGGCCCCGTACGTCCTACCGCTCTTCCGGGCCTACCGCTGCCCCGGCGTCTTCAGCAGCGCCACCACGTGCGCCGCCGCCGTCGACACGTGGCGCCGGGCCTCGCGCAGTTGGCCGGCGGAGACGCCGTGGTCGCGGGCCGCGTCGCGGACGTCGTCGCGGAAGCGGTCGAGCAGCCGCTCCAGTTCGCGGATGCGGTCCGCGGGGGAGTCGGGTGCGGCGCCCTCCTTCGCCCAGCCGGGCAGGTCGACCGGAGCCGCAGCCTGCGCAGCCTCCGGCGTCCTCGCCGCCTCCGGGACCTCTGGCCCTTCCGGCGCCTTTGGCCCTTCCGGCGCGGGATGGCCCGCGCGGCGGCCCGTGAAGGAGCCCATCTCGCGGCTGAACTCCGCCATTCCCTCGCGCAGCGCCCCCTGCCAGTCGCCGGAGCGCACGTGCGTCTGCACCTGCTCCTGGACCCGGCGCGCGATGCGCTGCATCTCCTCCTGCGACTCGGCCCGCGCGTCCTCCTTCGCCCGCCGCACCTGCTCCTTCCACTCCTGCTTCGCGCGCCGCAGCTCGTCCTTGGCCACCCGCCACACCTCCCGCTCGGTGTACGGGGCGCCGGAGCCCTTCGCGGCGCCGCCGCGCGCCTCCTTGGCGGCCTGGCGCATCTCGCGGCGCAGATCGCGGGCGGAGCCGCTGACGTCGGCGCGGATGTCGGCGGCCAGCTCGGCGACCGACTCGCGGATCTCCAGCTCCAGCTCGGCCAACTCGTCCTGGCGCGCGGCCAGTTCCTCACGGCCGGCCCCGGTGAGGGAGTAGACCTTGCGGCCCCCCTCGGAGGTGTGGGTGACCAGGCCCTCGGCCTCCAGCTTGGCCAGCCGGGGGTAGACGGTGCCGGCCGAGGGCGCGTACAGGCCCTGGAAGCGCTCCTCCAGCAGCCGGATCACCTCGTAGCCGTGCCGGGGCGCCTCGTTGAGCAGCCCCAGCAGATAGAGCCGCAGTCGGCCGTGGGCGAAGACGGGGGCCATGGCTAGAGCACCTTTCCGGAGGCGGGGGCGCTGCCGTCGGGAGCGCTGTCGTCGGGAGCGCTGTCGTCGGGGTCGGCGTGCGGTGGGCGGCGCAGCAGGGCGACGGCGCCCGAGACGGTGGTGACACGCACCTTCCCCCTGCCCCGGCCGATGCGCCCGCTGACCTGCCGGGCGCCCCAGCGCCCCGAGACGTCGAGGCCCTCGAAGGCCACCGAGACCGGGCCGCCGGTGGTGTGCGCCTCGACCTCCAGGTCGGCGCTCTCCGGCAGCCGCAGCGCCGCGTCCCCGGAGACGGAGTTGACGGTGACCTCGGCGGCGCGGGCGGCCGGCACGAGGTCGACCAGGATGTCGCCGGAGACGGAGGCCGCGCGCACCTGCGCACTGCCGCCGTCGATCACGGTCAGCTCGCCCGAGACGGAGTTGAAGGACAGATCGCCGCTGACGGCCTGGGCCTCCACCCGCCCCGAGACGGTCCCGGCGCGCACCTCGCCGGCGATCCCGACGAGCGTCGCGTCCCCGCTGACGGAGCGGACCTCGACGGGGCCGGCGATCCGGGAGACGACCGCGGCGGCGTCCACGACG
The DNA here is from genome assembly GCF_042663125.1 of Streptomyces polyrhachis. Lineage (NCBI taxonomy): Bacteria > Bacillati > Actinomycetota > Actinomycetes > Kitasatosporales > Streptomycetaceae > Streptomyces > Streptomyces polyrhachis. The sequence goes on from NZ_JBHSZO010000026.1 coordinate 14,930, forward strand.
CCGACCTCGACCCGGGTGCCGGCCGGCACCACCAGGCTGACCGTGGCGCGGCGCCGGCGCATCCGGTGCGCCAGGGGGCTGCCGCCGCCGTCCAGCCAGCCGAGGAAGCCGTGCCAGCTCAGGTCCTCGTACGCGACGGTGAGCGTGCCCTGCTCGCGGCTGACGCGCAGCGGCGGCCCCTTGATGTCGCGCACCTCCAGGCGTGCACCCGGCGTGCTGGAGCCGACGATGTTGACGGCGCCGCTCACCAGGCGGACCTTCAAGGTGTCGATCGGCGCGTCCTCAGCCGTCCAGTCGATCGTCGCCGGCCCCGCCACCTGCTGCTCGTCGGGCATCCGCCGTCCTCCCCGGGCACTCCCGGGACGCGCTGTATCGCGTCCACTGCATTTTCACGATATATCGCGGATCGGCGGGAGGGAAGTGGGTGCCCGGAGCGCCTGCGGACCTACTCCTCGTCGTCCTCGTCGTCCAGCCGTGCCAGCCAGGTGGCCAGGCGCTCGACGGGGATCTCGAAGTCGGGGTTGAGGTCGACGAAGGTGCGCAGCTGCTCGGCCAGCCACTCGAAGGTGACCTCCTCCTCGCCGCGGCGCTTCTCCAGCTCTTCGATACCTCGGTCGGTGAAGTACATGCCTCGCGCTCCGTCGGTTCGTGGGTACGGGCCAAGCGTATGGGGTGTCCCCTGGGGCAATCCCCGGGCGGGCGGCGCCGAGGGCCGCTGTGGTACGTGGCGGAGCCGCGGTAGGTAACAGAGCTGATGCGGTGGCGGGGAAGTCCTTGCCGCGCCCCCGGCGAGCGCTGAATGCTTGGGAGCGGACAGGCCAAGGGGGAGGAGGGGTACGAAGTGCCCTATGAGATCCGTGAGTTGGAACTTCCTGACGGGCAGCTGATCCTGGCCAGGGTCAGCCTCGCGCAGGAGGCCGAGCTGCCCGGTGAGCAGAGCGGCGGGGAGGGGGGCGCCTTCCAGGACGTGGGGGCCCGCGACCGGCTCGCCGCCTGGGCGCGCCAGCTCGACCGGCTCATCGCCGGCGTCGGGCGCTCCGTGCACGCGGCGGCCCTGCGCAGCGCCCCGCAGGAGGTGAGCGCGACCTTCGGAGTGGAGCTGGTGGCCAAGCCGGGCAAGGCCGTCGCCGCCGTCATCGCGGATGCCGAGGGCAAGGCCAGCATCTCCGTCACCCTCACCTGGCGTCCCGGTGAGACCTGCCGGCCCGAGCGGCGTCCGCCTCCCGGCGCGCAGCCGCACACCCCGCCCGTCCCGGCCCAGCCGCCCCGGCCGGCCCCGTGACGGATCCCCGCGAAGATCCCGGGCGCCTGCTCGAAGACCCGGTGCGCCGGGGCGTGGTGCGCATCGTAGGGACGGCGGCCGGGTATGAGCGCCCAGGTGGCTCCTTCTGGGGCAGTGGCTTCTTCATCGCACCCCAGTTGGTGGTTACCTGTGCGCATGTGGTGGGGAAGGGGGGCTCCGGCATGGGAGGCACGGGGGACGCACTCGAGGGTCGGACCGTCGGCGTCGTCACGGCGCAGGGCCGCCGGCTCGCCGGCTCCGTACTGCATGCCCTGCCCGCCGCCCGCGGCGGGGAGGGTGCCTGGCCCATGCCTGATCTGGCCCTTGTCCGCGTGCCCGCCGCCATGGACGCCGACTGCCTCTGGCTGGCCGACCGCTACAGCGGCCCTGACGACCGCATCCGCTGGTACGGGTGGAGCGTCGAGGTCGACGGAGGGCCCGCCTTCCTCAGCGGCGGCGGCACCCTCACCGGCTCCCGCGACATGCCGCACGTCCTGCGCACCACCCGGGGCAGCCCGGTGCTGCACGGCATCTCCGGCGGGCCCGTCCTCGACGAGCGCACCGGTGCCGTCATCGCCGTGGTGAAGGGCGCCGGTCGGGAGGACAGCAGCCTCGCCACCCCCGTCACAGGACTGCGCGCCCTGTGCGACGAGGGCACCGAGGCCGCCGCCCACTGGCACCGGGCCGTCGCCGCCCACGACCGCCACCACCGTGCCCGCTACCTCGGCGGCAGGGGCTGGCCGCGCCTGCAGCGCCGGCTGGCCGCCGGGCAGAAGGGCGGGTCCGCCCCCGCCGCGGGCGGTCTGGACCCGGGCGAGCGCACCGAGCTGTACGCCGTCTTCGCCCAGTTGCCCCCGCCGGCCTGCGCGGGCGACGTACTGGAGCTGGTCCGGATCGCCCGGCGCGAGGTCCTGCGCCCGACGTACGACATCAACGACCACAACCCGCGCTCCTGGCGCGACGGCGCCGCCCTGCTGCGCATACCGCGCGACAGCAGCGCCGAGGGCGCCCAGCTGGCCCTGGAGGCCGTCGCCGTCTACGCCGCCCTCGTGCACGACTGGGTCGGCACCTGGGTCGGTACTCCTCTGCTGCCCGCCGGTACGCGTCCGCCGCCGGCGCTGGCCGCGCTGCGGGAGTGGATCCTGCGGTTCGTCCCGCGGCTGGACAACGAGGTGATCCAGGAGCGGATTCCGGCCATTCTCGACGGCGCGCGCCGCCCCGCCGGCGCCCACGCGAACGTACTGGTCGAGGTGGAGGCGGAGCCGGGGGAGCCCGGCGCGGACGTGTACGGCTGGCGCGTGCAACTGCTGGACGCGCAGGGCAGGGTCGTCAGCACTCAGATATCCGCCCGCTCCGTCCCCCGCGAGTGGCTGGAGGAGGAGCTGCGGGCCGCGCTGCGGCTCCAGTTGAGCAAGGGCGACCTCGGCGTTGCCGCGGCGCGGGTGGACTTCATGCTGCCCAGGGAGCTGTTCGACGAGCCCGTGGAGCGCTGGACGCCGCACCCGGCCACGGGGGAGCGGGTGCCGCTGGGACGCCACCGGGTGGTCGTCCTGCGGGATGCCGAGCGCCGGGCGAGTGGCTCGTACGAGCGGTGGCGGGCACGCTGGGCGGGCCTGGCGGCCGGTCCGCTGCTGCCGTTCACACCCCCCGACCCGGAGGCCGAGTCCCGCAACGGCGCCGGAGCCCCCGTCCCCGTCGACAGCGCCGGCATCACCAGCCAGGAGGGTGCCCGGCGGCTGGCCGCGCTCCTGGACGGCGGCCATCCCGCGGCCCTGTGCGTACGGCACCGGATCGACGGCGCACGGGGCGAGACCTTCCACCGCGAGGCCCACTCCCTCGTCACCCGTGCGGGTGACGGCGCCGGGCTCTGCGCACAGGCGTGTGCGCTGCGCACAGCGGCACAGGACGGCGCGGCGGACCATCCGGCGGCGTGGGCCACGGATCTGATCGTCCTCTATGATCCGCCGCACAGCCCCCCACTTCCCGCCGAGGACCTGCTCGAACCCCCTTTCCCCCCTGGGCACTTGTCATGACGACCTCGCGATCCCGCACGGACCGAACCGTGAACGGCTGGAGGAGCGCACCGTGAGCGACTGGCGTATCTACCGGGGAGCCGGCACGCCCCACGAGGGGATCTCCCGCCTGCCCAAGCCGCCGCCCTGGCGGGACTTCGCCCCGCGTGCCGAGGCAGGGGAGCGCGACGACACGGCCCGGCGCCTGGGCGTGCAGCGGCGACTGGTCGAGAGCCTGCACCCACGCCAGCACGAGGTGGAGGCCGTCAACGCCGCCCTGTACCTGCGCCGCCCGCTGCTGGTGACCGGCGACCCCGGCACCGGCAAGTCCACGCTTGCCCACGCCGTGGCGTACGAACTGGGCCTGGGGCGCGTCCTGCGCTGGCCCATCGTCAGCCGTACCACCCTCCAGGACGGCCTCTACCGCTATGACGCGATCGGCAGACTCCAGGACGTCCAACTGGACCGCGCCCGCGCCGCCGCCCGCGAAGCAGCCCCCGTCCCTGCCGTCGAGGCCCTTCCCGCCCCCGCGTCCGGGGAGGCACCCCCCGGTGGGGAGGCGGCCGGACGCCCCTCCATCGGCGACTACATCCGCCTCGGCCCGCTGGGTACCGCCCTGCTGCGCGCCCCCGAGGGCAGCCAGCGGGTGCTGCTGGTGGACGAGCTGGACAAGGGCGACACCGACTTCCCCAACGACCTGCTCAACGTCCTGGAGGAGGGCGAGTTCACCATTCCCGAACTGGAACGCTCCCCCGAGGAGCGGGTCCGGGTGCGCACCGACGACGGAGAGTGGGCCACCGTTGAGCGCGGCCGGGTGCGCTGCGAGGCGTTCCCCTTCATCGTGCTCACCTCCAACGGCGAACGGACCTTCCCCGCCGCCCTGCTGCGCCGCTGCATCCCCCTCGAGCTGGTCGCGCCCGACCCCCAGCAGCTCGCCGCGATGGTCACCGCGCACCTGGGGCCCGACGCGCTCAGCGACGGCGCGGAGCTGATCGGGGAGTTCCTGCGCCGGGAGCCCGGCGAGGTCATCGCCAACGACCAGCTCTTCAACGCCCTGTTCTTCAACCAGCGCGCCCATGGTGCCGAGCCCGCCACACGGCGTCGGATCGCGGAGATGCTGCTGCACCGACTCGACCGTTCGAGGTGAGTCGGTATGGGGACGCCCGCGGACCGCGGGCCCGGCGGGGAGCCGGCACGGGACAGCGCTGAGGCGGAGCGGGGCGCGGCCCCGGCGCCCGGCTGGCTGACGGCCTTCCTCGCCGCGCTGCGTGACACCACCGGGGGCGCGCCGGCCGCCTGGGAGGTCGCGGACTTCCTGTGGCTGGCCGCCCGTACGGGCTCCGGCACGTCCGCCCCCGGCGGGGCTGTACGTGCCGGCGACACGGAGACAGGGGATCGCCCGCGCCCCGGCACCGCCCCCGCCGACCAGCCGGCCCCCCGTCCCCCCGCCGCGGGAGCCGGGCCCCGCGTCCCCACCTCCTTCGGCCTGTACGTCACCGCCCCCGCCGGCCGTACCGGCACCGCCCTTCCCGTCCGCGCCCCCGCCCCACCGCCCGAGTCCGCACTGCCCGCCGGCCGCAGCCTGGAGCGCGCCCTGCACCCGCTGCGGGGCTACCGCCCGCCGCTGCCGCCGGGGACCGGCGCGCTGGACGAGACGGCGACCGCCGAGCTGAGCGCCCGCAGCGGCACCCTGCTGCCCGTCTACCACCCAGCCCGGGAGCGGCGCAGCGAACTGCTGCTCCTCATGGACGCCTCCGCCACCAGTGCGGTCTGGCAGGACACCTTCGAGGCCCTGCGCTTGAGCTGCGAGCGCCTGGGCGTCTTCCGCGACGTCCAGGCGCTGTACCTCTACGACCGGGAGCACGACCGGCAGCACGACCGGGAGCACGAGCGCGACCGGCAGCACGACCTCACGCGCGCCCCCGGAGCCGGCCGGGACCCCGCCGAGGCGGCCGGCGGTCTGCTGGTGGGCACCCAGCCGCCGCCCGAGCCGGGTCGGCTGCGTCCTGTGGAGCAGTACCGCGACCCCGCCGGGCGCCGGGTCGTCCTGGTACTGAGCGACTGCGTGGGCCCGCTGTGGCGCAGCGGACGCGGCCACCGGCTGCTGCGGGAGTGGCTGGCGGACGCCCCGCTCGCCGTCGTGCAGCCGCTGCCCTTCCGGATGTGGCGCCGCACCGCCCTGCCGGCCGTTCCGGGCCGGCTGAGCCGCACGCCCGGCACCCCCGTCCTGGGCTTCCGCGCTTCCGCCGCCGGCGCACCCCCGGCCGGCCCGCGGGCGGTGCCCGTGATGGCACTCGACAGCCGCCAACTCGGCGGCTGGGCACGGCTGGTGGGGGGACTGGGCGCCGACTCCTGCAAGGGTGCCGCCGCCTGGCTGCCCCCCGGCGGACAACTGCGCAGGTCCGACGCCGGGGCCCGGCAGCACCCCCGCCCCGAGCCCACCCCCGAAGAGCTCCTCGACGCCTTCCGCGCCACTGCCTCTCCGGTGGCCCTGGAGCTGGCCTGCGCGCTGGCCGCCGCACCGCTGGTGCTGCCCGTGATCCGCCTGGTCCAGGCGGCCGTACTCCCCGGCAGCGGCTCGGCGGAGCTGGCCGAGGTGCTGTTGGGCGGCCTGCTGCACCGCCTCCCCGACCCCGAGGGACTGCCCGGGCCGCGCTACGAGTTCCGCCCTGGGGTACGGGGCCTGCTGCTGCAGTCCCTGGACCGCGGCGCCGCCATCCTCGTCAACAAGTACGTCTCCGACTACGTCTCCCGCCGCTTCCACCGAAGCGCCCGCAACTTCCCCGCCCTGGCTGTCGCCCGCCTGGAGCGCGACACCGCCGTCCCGTACGAGGCCCGGACGGCCCCGGACGGTGCGGACGGTGCGGACGGTGCGGACGGTGCGGACGGGACGGTGGACGACACCGACGACGAGCTGTTCGCCATCGTGGCTGCCGAAGTGATCCGCTCCTACGAGCCGCCGCCCGACCCCGCCCCGGACCTCCAGGAGGCCGAGCAGCTGCTGGACCTGTGGTGGACCCGCCGCGACCGCCCCTCGCTGGAGCGCGCCCGCCGGCGCGCCGAGGACGCCGTGCGCTCCGGCGGCGGCGAGCGGGCCCGCCTGGTGCTGGCCCGCGCCCTGCGCGCCCTCAGCCGCTCGGACGCCGCGCCCTCCCTGCTGCGGCGGTCCGAGGGACTGCTGAACGGCACCGACCCAGCCACGCTGCGGGAACGGGCAGAGGTCCAGCGGGAGTTGTGGGAGCTGAGCGGCGATGTCGCCCATCTGCGGGACTCGGTGGCGACCCTGCGCGCCGCCGCCCCACCCCCCGGCTCCCCCCACCCGACGGGCACGGCCGCGGACGACCTCGCCCCGGACCTCCGGGAGGCCGAGCGCCGCACCCGGCTGGGCCGCGTGCTGCTGGAGCTCGCCCGCACCGGGACCGACCCCTCACCCCACGCCCGCGAGGCCCTCACCGAACTGGCAGCCGCCGAGGTCCGGTACACCGCCTGCGGCGCGGCCGACCAGCGCCGCCGCCTCTGCGCCGTCCTGCGTCTGCAGGCCGCCGCGCTGCGGCTGCTGGGCGCCCCGCCCCAGGAGCTGCTCCCCGTCCTCGAACGCGCCCTCACCGCCGCCGGCGACGACCTTCCGCAGCGGCTGCTGTGCCTGGGCGACATCGCCCGCGTGCACTGGGAAGCCGGCGACCACGAGGCCGCCGACCGCGCCTACGCCCAGGCCGAACCGCTCGCGCCGCCCGACAGCTGGCAGCGCAGCGAACTCCTTGCGGACTGGGGCGAGTCACGGCTGGAGGACCCCGGCCGCACCCGCAGCCCGGAGGGCGTCCTGCGTGAAGGGCTGGCCACCGCACCGGGCGCCGGGCCCGTCACCGCGCGGCTGGGCCTGCTGCTCGGCCGCGCCCTGCTGCGGCGCTGGCAGGAGGAGCACTTCCTGCCCGACCTGTACGAGAGCTGCCACCAGCTGGAGCGCGCGGCGAACTCCGCCGCCGGGCCCGGGCTGCGGGCCGAGTCGTGGCGGCGGCTGGGCCAGGCGCACGCCGCCTTCCCCGACCGCGAACGCGACACACGCGCCGCGGTGGAGGCGTTCCGCGCCGCGGTGGAGAGCGCCCGCGAGACCGGGGAGGGGGAAGGGGAGGCGCCAACCCCGCGGACGGTGGAGGGCGCCCGGGCACTGCACGCACTGGGCGGGCTGCACGAGCGCGACGGCCGCCGTCCCGAGGCGCTGGAGGCGTACCGTGCCGCCGCCGCCGAGTGGGCGCGGCTCGGCGCTGACGGCGGTGAACTGCCGTGGTCCGAGGTGAGGGAGACGCGGCGGCAGGTCGTACGGCTGGAGGCCGGGTAGCGTCCACCGGTGTTTCCGCGCGGGGGCGTTCGGGGAATGAGTCAACAGCCGCGGGGGGACCGCGTGGAGCGGTGGAGGAGGGACGAGCGTGCGGATGAACACAGACGCCGGGCGAGCCGACGCGGACGGCGCCCTGGCACCCCCGCTGCCCGACCTCTCGGGCGTCGGCCTGGTCGCCCTGCGGGATCTGCACACCCCTCAACTGGCCGCCGCCGTCGACTGGATACTGCTGCGTGGAGCAGCGGCCGAGGAGGGGTACGAGCAGCCCTACGACCAGCCGGACGCCGAATAGGCGGGAGCGTCGCCATGGCATCGTGGATAGCGCGCCTGGGGTCCACCCGCCCGGGCCCCGGCGACGTGGCCGACTGGGAGTGCTGGCTGCACCACCGCAGACTGCTGCTGCTCAGGGCGGTCCACGAGCAGACCACCCGCCCCGGCACCCCCGCCGCCGCCCGTGCGGCGTTCGCCTGCGCCTGGAGCCGGCTGGAGCGGGCGGAGCGCGCCTCGCCGGCGGCGGTCCGCGAGCTGCTGGGCTATCCCGCGACGGGCAACCGCCTCAGCCGCCTGCTGCGGGTCGCGGGCGGCGAACTGGTAGCGGAGACCGCGGAGTTCGCCGAACTGGCGGCCCGCCACGACCCGGCCACCGCCACCGCTGCCGCCCCCGCCCTGCCCCGGCTCCCCACCGCGCGTGGCCTCCTGGACCGCGTGGACCCCCATCGCACCCCCCGGGACGCCGCCGGCCGCCCCCGCTGGCCGGTCGCCACCCCGGCCGAGGCGCCCGCCGTACCCTGGCTGGCGCAGTGGGAGCAGGCCCTGCGCTGGCTCGGCGCCGTCGACCCGGCCCGTGCCGCCGAGGTGCGTGCCCTCACCCGCAGCCTGGTCCCCCTGCGCCGCGCGCCCGGCCCCGGCAGCGGGACCCCCAACAGCGCCACCGGCCGCGCCGCGCCCGGCGCCGTACTGTGCGTACCCCAACCCGATGCCCCCGCGCTGGCGGCCTTGCTGGTGCACGAGATCCAGCACACCAAACTCGCCATCCTCTTCGACGTCCTCCCCCTCTACCGCCCCGGCGGCGCCGCCCACCACCGGGTCGCCTGGCGGCTGGACGACCGCCCCGTGCAGGCCGTGCTCCAGGGCACGTACGCGCATCTCGGCCTGGCGGACCTCTGGCACCGTGTCGCGTGCGCCGCCTTTGAGCGGCCACCCGCCGGCGCCGAGGACGCCCGCAGCGGATTCCCGGGCCGAACTGTCGCGCAAAGCGAGGCACACGACCGCTGCGAGGACTACCGTGAGCAGGTCGGACAGGCCCTGGCCCTCCTGCACCGCACTGCGGAACTCACCCCCGCCGGTGTGAGTTTCGTCCAGGGCATGGCAGACCACCACGCCCGCCTCGGGAGTGGTGTCGGGACGGTCTACCGGTGAGGTCGTGTGAACAAATCCCGCTCGTCCGCGCCCGGCGCGGACGTGTACATGGGCACTGAGACAGGCGAGTTGGAGACAGTGCCGCAGCAGGCCGCCGGTGAGCCGCGGGAGTACCTCGTGGTCTTCCCCGGCTTCCAGCGCCACTGGGCCACGTGGGTGCTGCGGGTCCTGGAGAGCCACGGCCACCAGGTCGGCATGCAGCGCTGGGACCCGCCGCGTGAGCACTCCCTGGAGGAGGCGCTGAGCGACCTGCTGCTGGGCGACGCGCAGGTGGTGCTGGTTCTCAGCAAGTGGTTCTTCCAGCTCGGCCCGCGCCCCGACGGCGACTGGGAGGCCGTGCTGCGCGGCTTCGTCCACGAGCACAAGGACCGCTTCGCCGCCGTCAACGTCTCCAGCGGTGCCCTTCCCACCCCGGCCCGGGTGCTGAGCCCCACCGAGCTGTGGGGCGTGGACGCGGAGGAGGCCGAGCGCCGCCTGCTCACCCGGCTGCGCCTGCCCACTGAGCCCCAGCGCGCCCTGGCCGGCCGCCGCCCCTTCCGCTACCCCAGCGACCCGCCCGAGGTCTGGGGCGACGTCCCCCGCCGCAACCCCTCGTTCACCGGCCGCGACGAGCTGCTCAGTGACCTCTACCAGAGCCTCACCGACGCCCCGCCCGGCGCCGCGCTGGCCGCCCTGGTCGGGACACCGGGCATCGGCAAGACCCAGGTGGTCGCCGAGTACGCCCACCGCTACAGCGCCGAGTACGACGTGGTCTGGTGGGTGAACGCCGAGAGCGCCGCCATGCGCCGCGAGCGCTTCGGCCAGCTGGCTACCCGGCTGGCGCTGCCCACCGACACCGCGAGCCCCGGCGAGCGCATCCGCGCGGTGAAGGAGGCGTTGCGGCTGGGCTCCCCGTACCTGCACTGGCTGATCATCTTCGACGGCTGGGACGACCTGCGTGACCTGGAGACCCTGCTGCCGGCCGGCTCCGGCCACGTACTGGTCACCACGCGCAACCGGCACTGGGGTGAGAGCGCCGAGCTGGTGCCCGTCCCCGCCTTCAACCGCGCCGAGGCCACCGGCTTCCTGATGCGCCGCGCCCGCCGCATCACCTCCCGGGAGGCCGAGCGGGTCGCCGAGCGGCTCGATCACGTACCCCTGGCACTGAGCCAGGCCGCCGCCTACCTCGACGAGTCCGACCTGCCGGTGGAGGACTACCTCCGCAAGACCGAGTCCGCCTACAGCGACGTGGACTTCGAGGGGGAGGAGGCCCTGTCCTATCCGGCCTCCTCCCTCGTCTCCTGGTCCCTGCTGATCAACCAGCTCCGCCAGGAGCACCCCCGGGCGGTGGACCTGCTCGCCCTGTGCACCGGCTTCGCCTCCGGCCGCATCCCGCTGGGCCTGGTGCGGATGCTGCCGGACCGGGACCTCCCCGAGGAGCTGCGCTGGCTGGTCCACGACCAGGCGGCCTGGTCGCAGGCGCTGGACGCCCTCGCCAACTTCTCCGTCATGACGCTGGAGCCCACCCAGCGCTCCGGTCCCGACGAGGTGGGCCCGGTGGAGATGGCGGTCCGCATGCACCGCCTCGCCCACGGGATCGTCAGCCGCCTGCTGGCCCCGGAGGGCCGCGCCTGGCACCAGCGGGTGGTACGCCGCGCACTGGCCGAAGCCGATCCGGGCCGTCCGCAGAACATCGCGGACTGGCCCCGTTACGCCGACCTGATGTTCCACCTGGAGCCCAGCGACGCGCTGCACAGTACCAACCCGCGGGTGCGGCAGCTGGTGATCAACTGCGTGGCCTACTGCATGCACAGCGGCGAGTTCACCCTCGGCGCCGCCCTGGCCGCCCGGGTCCGCGAGAGCTGGCACGGCAAGGTCGACCCCGACGATCCGCTGTGGTTCCAACTCACCGACTACCAGAGCCGGATGCTGCGCGACAGCGGCCGGTTGAGCGAGGCGCTCGCCCTGGACGAGGCCCAGCTCCTCCGGCTGGAGGCCCAGGCCCCGCCGCCCCGGGCCGACCTGGCGCGCGCCCACCGCAGCGTGGCCGCCGACCTGCGCCGCCTGGGCCGCTTCCAGGAGGCCCTGGAGCACCAGGACCGGGGACTGGAGCTGGCCGAGGGGCTGTACGGGCCCGACGACCCGGTCGCCCTCAACATGCGCGACAGCTACGCCGTGACGCTGCGCCTGCTCGGACGGTACGCGGAGGCGTACGAGCTGGACATCCAAGTGCTGCGGGCGCTCGAGGTGGTCCTGCCGCCGCGCGACGCCACCACCCTGCGCGTGAGCAACAACTGCGCTTTCGACCTGCGGCTGCTGGGCCGCTTCCAGGAGGCCCTGACCCGCCAGCAGCAGGGCACCCGACTGCAGGTGCAGGTCCTGGGGGCCGACCACGTGCAGACCCTCGCCGCCAGCCGCCAGCTCGCCCTCTGCCAGTACCGCGCGGGCGGTCCCCGCGAGGAGGTCGGCGTGGTGCTGGGCACGCTGCTGGACCGCTACCGGCGCGCCCACGGGCGTCGCGCCTACCGCACGCTCATCCTCACCAACGACTACAGCGCCTTCCTGCGCGAGCAGGGCCGGCTGGACGACGCGCTGGCGCTGGCGAAGGAGGCGGAGGAGGGTTTCCGCGCCCTGCTGGGCGCCGCCCACCCCGTCTCCACCGGCATCGTCTCCAACGTCGGGCTGATCCTGCGCGCGCTGGGCGACCGCACCGGCGCGCTCAACCTCTTCGAGCAGTCCCTCGCCGGCATGCGCTCCCTGCTGGGCGACCGCCACCCCTGGACCCTGGGCTGCGCCCTCAACGCCACCATGGGCCGCAACGCCGACGGACGGCTGACCGAGGCCGCCGAGTTGTCGGAGCAGACCCTGGCCCACGCCGACGAGGCGCTGGGCGGGAAACACCCGCTGACGCTTGCCGCGATGACCGCGATGGCCGCGGACCTACGGGCACTGCAGCGGCTGGCGGAGGCCGCGTCCTACGAGGAGCAGGCGCTGGAGATCCTCAAGCAGACCATGGGCGTCCAGCATCCGCACACGGTCGACGCCCGCAAACGGGTGCGCCCGCACTGGGACTTCGAGGCGAACCTGGGCTGAGGCAACACCATGGCCGGGGCCCGTGCGGCTCTCCGCACGGGCCCCGGCCATGGTGGGCGCTCGAACCGCTCAGAGGTCGAAGACCTCCGCCACCAGCGCCGCCTGCTGCGCCTGGTGGCGCTTGGCGGAGCCCACGGCGGGGGAGGACGACGAGGGGCGCGAGACGCGGCGCAGCCGGTCGGCGTTGGGCACCGGGTCGGAGCCCAGGACCAGGTCGAGGTGGTCGATCAGGTTCAGCGCGATGAACGGCCACGCGCCCTGGTTGGCCGGCTCCTCCTGGGCCCAGACGAACTTCTCCGCGTTCGGGTACTTCGCCAGCTTCGCCTGGATCTCCGCGCTGGGCAGCGGGTAGAGCCGCTCCAGCCGGATGATCGCCGTCTGGGTGTCCCCGCGCTTGACCCGCTCGGCGTCCAGGTCGTAGTAGACCTTGCCGGAGCAGAAGACGACCTTGCGGACCGCCTGCGGGTCGACCGAGTCGTCCCCGATCACCGGACGGAAGCCGCCGGTGGTGAACTCCTCCGCCTTCGAGGCGGCGGCCTTCAGGCGCAGCATCGACTTCGGCGTGAAGACCACCAGGGGCTTGTGGTGCGGGTTGTGCGCCTGCCAGCGCAGCAGGTGGAAGTAGTTCGACGGGAGCGTGGGCATCGCGACCGTCATGTTGTTCTGCGCGCACATCTGCAGGAAGCGCTCGATGCGCGCGGAGGAGTGGTCCGGTCCCTGGCCCTCGTAGCCGTGCGGCAGCAGCAGCGTGACGCCGGAGGTCTGGCCCCACTTCTGCTCGGCGGAGGAGATGAACTCGTCCACCACGGTCTGCGCGCCGTTGACGAAGTCGCCGAACTGCGCCTCCCACATCACCAGCGACTCGGGGCGGGCGAGGGAGTAGCCGTACTCGAAGCCCATCGCCGCGTACTCGCTCAGCAGCGAGTCGTAGACGTTCAGGCGGGCCTGGCCCTCGGCCAGGTAGTTCAGCGGGGTGTAGTCCTCGCCGGTCACCTGGTCGACCAGCACGCCGTGGCGCTGGCCGAAGGTGCCGCGGCGGGAGTCCTGGCCCGCGAGGCGCACCGGGGTGCCCTCCAGCAGCAGCGAACCGATGGCGAGGGTCTCGCCCATGCCCCAGTCGATCGTGCCGTCCTCGACCATCGCCGCGCGGCGCTGGAGCTGCGGCTGCAGCCGGCGGTGCACGGTGACGTTGTCGGGGACGTTGACCTGGGACTCGGCGATCCGCTTGACGACCTCCTGGGAGATCGCGGTGTCCGAGGCGACCGGGAACTCCGGCAGTACGGGCGGGGTGTGCACCGGGGCGGGCGCGGCGGAGGCGTCGCGGACCTCGGTGAAGACCTTCTCCAGCTGGCCCTGGAAGTCCTGGAGCGCCTGCTCCGCCTCCTCCATGGTGATGTCGCCGCGGCCGATCAGGGACTCGGTGTAGAGCTTGCGCACCGAGCGCTTCTTGTCGATCAGCGCGTACATCTGCGGGTTGGTGAACTCCGGGTTGTCGGACTCGTTGTGCCCGCGGCGCCGGTAGCAGATGAGGTCGATGACGACGTCCTTGTTGAACGCCTGGCGGAACTCGAAGGCCAGCCGGGCCACGCGGACCACGGCCTCCGGGTCGTCGCCGTTCACGTGGAAGATCGGCGCCTCGATCATGCGGGCCACGTCGGTGGCGTACATCGAGGAGCGGGCCGACTCCGGGGGGGCGGTGAAGCCCACCTGGTTGTTGATGACCACGTGCACCGTGCCGCCGGTGCGGTAGCCGCGCAGCTGCGACATGTTCAGCGTCTCGGCCACGACGCCCTGGCCGGCGAAGGCCGCGTCGCCGTGCAGGGCGATCGGCAGGACGGTGAAGTCCGTGCCGCCCTTGCCGATGATGTCCTGCTTGGCGCGGGCGACGCCCTCCAGGACCGGGTCGACCGCCTCCAGGTGCGAGGGGTTGGCGGTGAGCGAGACCTTGATCTGCTCGCCGTCCAGGCCGGTGAAGGTGCCGTTGGCGCCCAGGTGGTACTTCACGTCGCCGGAGCCGTGCATCGAGCGCGGGTCGAGGTTGCCCTCGAACTCGCGGAAGATCTGCGCGTACGACTTGCCCACGATGTTCGCCAGGACGTTGAGCCGGCCGCGGTGGGCCATGCCGATGACGGCCTCGTCGAGGCGGGCCTCGGCGGCGGCGTCGATCACGGCGTCCAGCAGCGGGATGACGGACTCGCCGCCCTCCAGCGAGAAGCGCTTCTGGCCCACGTACTTCGTCTGCAGGAAGGTCTCGAACGCCTCCGCGGCGTTCAGCCGGCGCAGGATGCGCAGCTGCTCCTCGCGCTCGGGCTTGGAGTGCGGGCGCTCGATGCGCTCCTGCAGCCACTTGCGCTGCTTGGGGTCCTGGATGTGCATGTACTCGACGCCGGTCGTGCGGCAGTACGAGTCGCGCAGCACGCCGAGGATGTCGCGGAGCTTCATCATCGACTTGCCGGCGAAGCCGCCGACGGCGAACTCGCGCTCCAGGTCCCACAGCGTCAGCCCGTGCTCGGTGATGTCGAGGTCGGGGTGCTTGCGCTGGCGGTACTCCAGCGGGTCGGTGTCGGCCATGACGTGGCCGCGGACCCGGTAGGAGTGGATCAGCTCGAAGACGCGGGCGGCCTTGGTGACGTCGTCGTCGTGGGAGGCGTCGATGTCCTTGAGCCAGCGGACCGGCTCGTAGGGGATGCGCAGCGCCTCGAAGATCTCGTCATAGAAGCCGTTCTCGCCGAGCAGCAGGTTGGCGACGACGCGGAGGAACTCGCCGGACGCCGCGCCCTGGATGACCCGGTGGTCGTACGTCGAGGTCAGCGTCATGACCTTGGAGATGCCCAGCTTGTTCAGGGTGTCCTGGGAGGTGCCCTGGAACTCCGCCGGGTACTCCATCGCGCCGACGCCCATGATCACCGACTGGCCGGGCATGAGGCGCGGGACGGAGTGGACGGTGCCGATGCCGCCGGGGTTGGTCAGCGAGACCGTCACCCCGGTGAAGTCGTCCATCGTCAGCTTGTTGGTGCGGGCCCGGCGGACGATGTCCTCGTACGCCTGCCAGAACTCGAAGAAGTCGAGCGTCTCGGCTTCCTTGATCGCCGCGACCACGAGCTGGCGGTCGCCGTTGGGCTTCACCAGGTCGATGGCCAGGCCCAGGTTGACGTGCTCGGGCTTGACGAGGGTGGGCTTGCCGTCCACCTCGGCGAAGGAGTTGTTCATCGACGGCATCAGCTTCATCGCCCGCACCATGGCGTAGCCGATGAGGTGGGTGAAGGAGACCTTCCCGCCCCGGGCGCGCTTGAGGTGGTTGTTGATGACGATGCGGTTGTCGAAGAGCAGCTTCACCGGGACGGCGCGCACGGACGTGGCCGTGGGCATCTCCAGCGAGGCGTTCATGTTCTTCGCGACGGCGGCGGAGGGGCCCTTGAGCGGGACCAGCTCGGCGCCTCCGACGGCCTTGGGCGCCTTGACGGCGGCCTTCGGCGTGGGCGCCGGGCGCTCGGCCGGGGCGGCGCTCTGGGCGGGCGCGGCCTTCGGGGGCGCGGCCTGCGGCGCGGGCGCGGCGGCCGGGCCCGCGGCGGGCACGGCGGTCGGCGCGGCGTTGGCGGACTCCGCCAGCTCGGCGGGGGACGCGCTCGGCTTGTAGTCGGCGAAGAAGTCCCACCAGGCCCGGTCGACCGAGTTGGGGTCCTGGAGGTACTGCTGATAGATCTCGTCTACCAGCCACTCGTTCGGCCCGAACGCGGTGGCCGGGTCCGGGCCCTGGCTGGGGTCTTCGGTCGAGACGCTATTCAGAGACTGTGACGACACGGCGGTATCCGCCCTCTTCCGCTTCACATAGGTGATGGACAGCGGAGAACAAGGCTACGCCTCCCCGCCGGGTCCGTGCAGGCCCCACCCGCCTCCAGTCGCCTAAGTCACAAAGAATTTATGGTTTGGTTCGCAAACAGGCCGGGAAACACATGAGGTTTGCCTACGCGTCGCAACGCAGCGTAGGGACACCGCTTCCCGTAGTCCTCCCGCGACCGGCCCTGGGCGACCGGTCTCCCGCGGCCGGCCCCCGGCTCAGTCCGCGCTGACCGGCCTGACCGGCCTGCCCGGTCTGCCCGGCAGGCTGACCTGGATACGGCAGCCGCGGGGGGACTCCGCCACCCCGATCAGGCCGCCGTGCAGGTCCACCGCCCAGCGGGCGATGGCCAGCCCCAGCCCCGTGCCCCCGTCGCGCAGGGCACCCGGACGGGTGGCCTCGGTCGAGCCCCGGGTGAAGCGCTCGAAGACCCGGTGGCGCTGCTCCTCCGGTATGCCCGGGCCCTCGTCCAGCACCTCCAGCGCCAGGCTCGTCGGCGTCGCGCCGCGGCGGGCGCTGACCGTGACGCGGCCGTGCGGCGGGCTGTGCTTGACGGCGTTGTCGACGAGGTTCGCCACGACCTGGTGGAGGCGCTCGGTGTCGGCGTGCGCGGTCAGCCCCGGCGGCTGGACGTCCAGGTGCAGGCTCACGTCGCCGCGCGAGGCGGGCGTGCTGCGCGAGGAGCCGGCGGCGGCCATGCCCGCCTCGCGCAGCACCCCGGAGAGGTACGGCCAGACCTCGAAGCTCCGCGCCCGCAGCGGGACCGCGCCGGAGTCCAGCCGCGAGAGGTCGAGCAGCTGCTCCACCAGCCGGCCGAGGCGCTCGGTCTGCCGCAGCGCGGTGCGCATGGTGTCGGGGTCGGCCGTGGAGACGCCGTCCACCACGTTCTCCAGGACCGCGCGCAGGGCGGTGATGGGGGTGCGCAGCTCGTGCGAGACGTTGGCCACCAGCTCCTTGCGGTGGCGGTCGACCGCCTCCAGGTCGGCGGCCATGCGGTTGAAGCTCCGCGCCAGCTCGCCGAACTCGTCGAGCCGCCCCGCAGTCATCCGCCGGCTGTAGTCCCCGTGCGCCATGGACCGGGTCACCTCGGTCATCTCGCTCAGCGGGGCCGTGAGCCGCTGGGCGACGAACTGCGTGAGCAGCAGGGAGGCGACGAGGGAGAAGACCGTGATGATCCGCAGCTGGGTGGAGGAGACGATCGCCACGTACACCAGCCCGGTGGCAATGATCACAGAGCCGATGACCAGGGCGCTGAGCGCCGCCTTCACCGAGCGCATCGGGTCCACCGGGCGCAGCGCCACCCACAGGCGCCGCAGCGCTCCGGGACACTGCCTGCCCGCGGCGGGCGCGGGATACCCGCGGCCCGAAGAGCTCGGCACGGGGTATCCCCTCCTCGAAGAGCTGGGCGTGGGGTATCCCCTGCTCGAAGAGCTTGGGGAAGAGGCGCGCGCGCTCACGCCGGGTCCACTTCCAGCGCGTAGCCCACGCCGTGCACGGTGCGGATGCGCTCGGCGCCGATCTTGCGGCGCAGCGCCTTGATGTGGCTGTCGACCGTCCGGGTGCCCGAGGCGTCCGCCCAGTCCCAGACCTCGACCAGCAGCTGCTCGCGGGAGAGCACCGCGCGCGGCCGGCAGGACAGGCAGACCAGCAGCTCGAACTCGGTGGGCGTGAGGTGGACGTCCTCGCCGGCCACCCGCACCCGGCGCTCGGCGTGGTCGATCTCCAGCGCGCCCAGCCGCAGCACGGCTCCCGGGCGCGGGGCGGCGGCCGCCGCGGCGGCGCGCTCCACCCGGCGCAGCAGCACGTGGACCCGGGCGGCCAGCTCGCGCATGGAGAAGGGCTTGGTCATGTAGTCGTCGGCGCCCACGCCGAGGCCCACCAGCATGTCCGTCTCGTCGTCGCGGGCCGTGAGCATCAGCACCGGCAGCGGCCGGCGGGCCTGGACGCGCCGGCAGACCTCCAGCCCGTCGAAGCCGGGCAGCATGACGTCCAGGACCAGCAGGTCCGGCTCCCACTCCGCGGCGGCGGCGACCGCGGCGGGACCGTCCTGCGCGCCGCGGACCGCGAAACCCTCCGCCTTCAGCCGCGCGACGACCGCCTCACCGATCGTCGGATCGTCCTCCACGACCAGCACGCGCCGCTGCGGGACGCCCGCCGGCCCGTCGGGCGGACGGGCGTACGGCTGGGTGTGTGCCTGTGTCATGGCCTGCCCCCCGGTCTCGCGGTGCCTGTGGTGCCGTGCCTGTGGTGCTGACACGCAGGGTATGCGGCGCCCCGGGCGCGCGGCTACGGCCTGTGGACAACCCTGCGCCGGCGGCCGTCCGCCCAGGTGGCGGCGGTCCTCCGGCCGGGCCCGTACCGGGGGTTCGGCTACCGCTTGCGTCACGGACGGTGCTCGAAGAGGTGCGTACGGCGACGTTCGCTCCCTGCGAATTCCCTGTGAAGGCCCCGTCCGGGTCCGTTCACCCGGAGTCCGTCCGGCCTTCAACTTGACGTGAGCGAAGCCACCCCGTTCGCCGGAACTGTCTGGCTCGTCAGTGAACCCGGACGTGTGGCACCGGGCTCCGCCGACGGACCTCCGCCGCGGGATGTACCAGCGACGCCCGGCACGCACGCTGCACGCACGCGGCGGAGGTCCGCCGAGGGGGCTTGGCGCGCGTACCGGCGGCGGAGGGGGTGGGGCCCATGGCTGGACCGCGTTTTCTGTACGTACCGACCGTCGCGACCGGCGAGGACGGCGGGGGGGAGCCGGTCACCGGGGTGACCTGGCGGCTGGTCGGCGGCAACAACCGCGAACTGGGGCGCGCCGCCGCCGCGTTGGCCGACCTGGCGACCTGCCGGGCGGAGGTGGCGGAACTGCGCGCGCAGGCGGCGCGGCTGTGCCCGGTGCTGGCGATGGCCGGGGGCATGGGCATGTGGGCCTGGCGCGTCGCGCTCGACAAGCGGCTGGTGGCCGTCGCGCCGCGCCCGTACCGGCGCCAGCGCGAGGCCCAGTACAACCTCGGCCAGTTCCTCGCCGCGCTGCCCGCTGCCGTACTCCCCGAGGGGGTGTCGGTGCGGCCCCGGCTGCGCGACCTGCACCTGGGCACCCGGCTCAGACCGGCCCCGGGCGACGGCCGCGCCCCGCGCTCGCTCGCGGTGGGGGAGGGCCGATGAGCAGGCGCACCGCGCAGCCGCCCGTCGTGTGGGACGGCCCCGGCAGCCCCGGCAGCCCCGGCAGCCCCGACGGGGCTGCCGCCGACCGGCCGCGGGCGATACGCGGCGCTCTGGGACCGGCCGACCGGGCCTTCAGGGTGCTGGCCGGCGGCAGCGGCAGCGCGGTACTGGCGATCATGCTGCTGGTCGGCGGCTTCCTGGCCTACCAGGCGTCCAGGGCCCTGGACGTGGCCGGCTTCTCCTTCCTGACCACCGCCGAGTGGAACCCCGACTCGGGGCGGTTCGGCATCGCCGCGGTCCTCACCGGCACCTGCCTGATCGGCCTGGTCGCCGTCTCCTGCGCGCTGCCGCTGGCGCTGGGCACCGCGCTCTACATCTCCGAGTACGCCCCGCGCCGGATCCGCTCCACGCTGATCAGCCTGGTCGACCTGATGGCCGCGGTGCCCAGCGTGGTCTACGGGCTGTGGGGGTTCTTCTTCTTCCAGACCCACGTGGTGGGCCTGGCGCGCTGGATCTCCACGTACTTCTCCTGGATCCCCCTCTTCGAGGTCGACGGCGCCGACCCGCGCGACCCGCTGGCCACCGCCACCGTCTACACCTCCTCCACCTTCATCGCCGGCCTGGTGGTGGCGCTGATGGTCACCCCCATCGCCTGCTCGGTGATGCGCGAGGCGTTCTCCCAGGCACCGTCCGGGGAGCGGGAGGGGGCGCTGGCGCTGGGCTCCACCCGCTGGGGCATGATCCGCGCGGTCGTCCTGCCGTACGGGCGCGGCGGCATCATCGGCGGCACGATGCTGGGCCTGGGGCGGGCGCTGGGCGAGACGATCGCCGTCTACATGATCATCTCGCCGGTCTTCGAGATCCAGCCGCACCTCCTGCAGAACGGCACCAACTCCGTCTCCTCGCTGATCGCCCTGCGCTACGGCTCCTCCAGCCCCGAGGGGATCTCCGCGCTGATGGCCGCCGGCCTCGCGCTCTTCGTCCTGACGCTCGTCGTCAACTTCATCGCTTCCTCGATCACCGCGCGCTCCCGCGCCGGGGCGGGGGCGGAGGCCTGAGATGCCCGAGACGCTGACCGACCAGACACCGCCCGGCACGGCGCCGTCCGGCACGGCGCACCCCAACGGGGCCGCACCGGACGGGAGTCGGGCCAAGGTCACCACCATCGTGGTCCGCCCCGCCCGCCCCGCCGGCGAGGAGCCCCGGCGCAGCACCGCCACCGTGCACCGGGAGGACGTCCTCGCGCTGCTCGGCGCGCTGGCGGCCGCGCTCTCGCTGACCTGGCTGGTCTTCGCCCGCATCGCCCCCTTCGACGCCCCGCTGGGCTTCACCGCGGTGGCGTACACGCTCTTCGTCCTGGCCTACGGGGCACTCGTCTCCTTCGACAACAACCGGGTGACGGTACGCGACCGGATCGCCGCCGTGGTCTGGCACAGCCTGGCGCTGCTGCTGCTCGCCGCGCTGGCCTTCGTCATCCTCTACGCCCTGTGGCGCGGCCACCGTGCGCTGGGGCACCTGAACTTCCTCACCCAGGACCTCTCCTCCGCCGGCCCCCAGGACCCGCTGACCAGGGGCGGCATGCTGCACGCCGTCGTCGGCACGCTGGAGCAGATCGGCCTGGCGCTGGCGGTCACCATCCCGCTGGGGATCGCCTGCGCGGTCTTCCTCAACGAGATGCCCGGCCGCTACGCCCGCTTCGTGCGCACCATCGTCGAGGCGATGACCGCGCTGCCGTCCATCGTGGCGGGCCTGTTCGTCTACGCGGTGATCATCTTCACGCTCAAGCAGCACCAGGCCGGCAACCTCTTCTTCCACCTGGACAAGTCCGGCTTCGCCGCCGCCCTGGCGCTGTCGGTGATGATGCTGCCGATCATCATCCGCGCCTCGGACGTGGTCATCCGCCTGGTCCCCGGCTCGCTGCGGGAGGCCTCGCTGGCGCTGGGCGCGAGCCAGTGGCGCACCGTGTGGACGGTCGTGCTGCCCACCGCCCGCTCCGGGCTGACCACCGCCGTCATCCTGGGCGCCGCGCGCGGTATCGGCGAGACCTCCCCGGTGCTGCTCACGGCGGGCTACGCGGCCGGACTCAACGCCGACCCCTTCTCCGGACCGCAGGTCTCGCTGCCGCTGGCCACGTTCGAACTGGTGCGCTCGCCCCAACCCGACGCCATCGCCCGCGGCTTCGGCGCCGCCGCCCTGCTGCTGGCGCTGGTGCTGGTGCTCTTCGTGGTGGCCCGCCTCATCGGCGGGCGCGCCCCCGGCCACCTGAGCCGCGGCCAGCGCCGCCGCCGGGCCCGCCGCTCCTACCGCGACGCGCGGCGCATCGCGGGCCGCGCCCGGGCCCGTACGGCGGCCGACCCCCCGCCCGCCCCGACCGGCGGCGACGGCTGAGCCGCGCCCCGTACGAGCCCGCATCCGCCCCCGCACCACCGACGACCGGGAGTCACCCCTCATGTCACGAACCGCGCCTGCCCGCCGGGCCAGGGCGGTGGCCCGCCCACTGCTGACGGCCCTGCTGGCCGCCCTGGTCGTGCTCTGCCACCAGCTCCCCACCTCGCCCGCCTTCGCGGCGGGCTACGTGAAGGTCTCCGGCGCCGGCTCGACCTGGAGCCAGAACGCGCTGGACCAGTGGCGGGCCAACGTCAAGCAGTACGGCATGACCGTCAACTACTCCGGTACGGGCTCCTCCGACGGCCGCAACCAGTTCCGCAACGGCACCGTCGACTTCGCCGTCTCGGAGATCCCGTACGGCATCAAGGACAACGGCGTCGTCGACCAGCCGCCGCCGCGCAGGTACGCGTACATGCCGATCGTGGCCGGCGGTACGGCGTTCATGTACAACCTGAGGATCGCGGGGAAGCGGGTGACGAACCTGCGCCTGTCCGGCCAGGTCATCGCCAAGATCTTCACCGGCGGCATCCGCACCTGGAACGACCCCGCGATCAAGGCCGACAACCCGGGCCTGGCCGCCGCGCTGCCCGCCCGCCGGATCGTGCCCGTGGTGCGCTCCGACGGCTCGGGTACGACCGCGCAGTTCACCACCTGGCTGGCCGACCGGCACGGCGGGATCTGGGACGCGTACTGCAAGCGGGCCGGCGTCAGCACGATGCCCTGCGGGACCACCTCGAACTACCCCACCGCGAGCGGGCTGGGCTTCGTCGCCCAGTCCGGCTCCAGCGGCGTGGCCGGCTACGTGGCCGGCCCGGCCAACGTCGGCACGATCACCTACGTCGAGTACTCCTACGCCAAGGAGACCACCGGCTTCCCGGTGGCCAAGGTGCTCAACGAGAACGGCTACTACGTCGAGCCCACCGCCTCCAACGTGGCCGTCGCCCTGACCCACGCGCAGATCGAGACGGACAGGTCCTCGCCCCGCTACCTGACCCAGAAGCTGCACCCGGTCTACACGCAGAGCACCGACCCGCGCGTCTACCCGCTCTCCAGCTACAGCTACATGATCGTCCCCACCGCGGTGGAGAACAACTTCAGTGAGGCCAAGGGGCGTTCGCTGGGCGCCTTCGCCTACTACTTCCTCTGCGAGGGCCAGCGCAACGTCGACGACCTCGGCTACTCGCCGCTGCCCGTCAACCTCGTCAAGGCCGGCTTCGAGCAGGTCAAGAAGATCCCCGGGGTCGACGCCCAGCGCATCAACCTCCAGGGCTGCCGCAACCCCACCTTCTCCTCCGACGGCACCAACACCCTCGCGCGCACCGCCCCGCGCCCGCCGGCCTGCGACAAGAAGGGCCCCACGCAGTGCTCCACCGGCACCGGCGGCGCCACGCAGCCCACCCAGGTCAACGGCTCGGGCGGCGGCAACGGGGGCTCGGGCGGCGGCTCCTCGAACGGAGGCTCCGCCACCGGCGGCTCATCGGGCGGCGGCTCCACCACCGGCGCGGACGGGGGCGGTACGGGCGGGGCCGACGGCGGCGGCACGGACGGCGGCTCCGCCACCGGCGCCATCGACCCCGACACCGGCCTGCCCGTCAACGGCGCGGACACGGGCGGCGGTTCGCAGGACGGCGGCGGTGAGGCGTTCGCCGTACCGGTGACCACCTCCGCCGCCATCAGCGGCGGCCTGCGCACCGCACTCATGGTCATCGGCGGCGTGCTGCTGGTGGGCCTCACCTTCGGTCCGCCGCTGCTCGCCCGCCGCCTGAAGGGAGGACAGCGATGAAGCGCCCCGCGCTCCGCCGCATCCGCGGCCCGATCCGCCGCCCGATCCGCGTTCTGCTCCCCGCCCTGGCCGCCTTCGCGCTGGCCCTCCCGGCGGCGCTGCTGGCCCCCGGCCCGCAGGCGCTCGCCGACAGCGGCTCCGCCCGCACCGTACGGGGCGCCGGCGACTTCGCGGACCTCGAGGTGACCGTCGCGCAGACCAGGCAGCTGGTCAACCAGATCGTCAAGGTGTCCTGGAAGGGCGCCGCACCCACGATCGACGACACCAGGTACGCCGCCGACTACCTGCAGATCATGCAGTGCTGGGGCGAGAAGGAGAGCGGCCCCGACCCCGAGCAGTGCCAGTTCGGCGGCAGCGCCGCCGCCGGCCCCGGACTGCCGAGCCGGCAGGCGGGCGCCTGGACCAACACCCGCCAACTCGACTACGGCGGCCTGCGGGACACGGCCTGGCGGGACGGCGAGGCACCACCGCGGTGGATGCCGTTCCGCACCCCGGACGGCGAGGAGCACGAGGGCAACTACAACGCCTTCTACGACCTCAACTCCACCAACGAGGTGCCCTACGCCCGCACCGGGAACTCCGGGAGGGGCGAGGTCTTCTTCGAGATGCAGACCAGCGCCGAGGCCCCGGGCCTGGGCTGCG
Organism: Streptomyces polyrhachis; assembly: GCF_042663125.1. Classification (NCBI taxonomy): domain Bacteria; kingdom Bacillati; phylum Actinomycetota; class Actinomycetes; order Kitasatosporales; family Streptomycetaceae; genus Streptomyces; species Streptomyces polyrhachis. Next base: position 38,858 of record NZ_JBHSZO010000026.1, read on the forward strand.
GGGAGGTCGCCGCGGCCGGTGCGAAACCGCGCGGCTGCTGGCTGGTGGTCGTACCGCGCGGCGAGAAGGAGGTCAGCGGCGGCCCGTACCGCACCGACGGGGACAACGGCATGCTCGCCTCCTCCCCGCTCAGCCCCAGCAACTGGGCCCAACGGCTGGTCGTACCACTGGAGTTCGAGCCGATCGGCATCCACTGCCCCCTCGGCGCGGCCGAGCGGCCCACCTCCGGGCACGAGCTGATAGCGGAGGCGGTGCTGCGCTGGCAGCCCACCCTGTGCGCCGGCGCGCGCAGGACCGTCTACGGCTTCAACCAGCTCTCCGATGACACCGCCCGCTCCCGGCTCGCCTCGGACGACCCCCGGCTGGTCTTCCTCAACCGCCCCGCCCCCCTGGACACGCTGCCGCAGGGCGCCGAGCCCCTCTACGCGCCCGTCGCGCTCTCCGGGCTCACCCTGGCGTTCTTCATCGAGAGCCGGTCCCCCTCCGGCGCGCCCGAGGAGGTGCGCTCGCGCGACGGCAACCGGATCACCTCGCTCAACCTCACCCCCCGCCTGGTGGCGAAACTGCTCACCCAGTCCTACGGCTTCGGCAACCACCCCTTCGCCGAGAGCACCCGGGGCAACCCGCTCAACCTGATGGGCGACCCGGAGTTCCTGGAGCACAACCCCGACTTCGAGGGGCTGGACTTCAACGGCGCGCTCGGCGACGCCATGGTGCCGCAGAGCATCGCGGACTCGACCTGGCAGCTCTGGGAGTGGATCAACTCCGATCCGGCGGCCCGCGAGTTCCTCAACGGCATCCCCGACACCAAGGGCGAGCACGGCGAGGAGTCCTACACCGGGATGAAGGTCAACCCTAACTACCGGGACCTCGCCCTGCCGATCAGCGACTTCCCCAAGAGCGACCCCTTCTGCGTGCGGTTCGACGACCGCCCCGACAACCCGCTGTGCACCATCGACCGCCACCCCTACGCCCTCGACATGCACACCACCGCGCGCTCAGTGGCCCGGGGCGACACCCTGGCCCGGATGGAGTGGGACCCGGGCAGCCCCGGCACCTCCGTACCCGGCTACAAGAAGAGCCCCCCGCAGGCGGCCGGCCAGCGCGCCCTCCTCGGTGTCACCGACACCACCTCCGCCGCCCGCTACGGCCTGGTCACCGCCCGGCTGCAGAACGCCGCCGGCAACTTCGTCGCCCCGACCGGGCGTTCGCTGCTCGCGGGCGCCGCCGCGATGCGCCCCAGCGGCGTCCCCGGCGTGCTCTCCACCGTCCCCACCGCCAAGGACCCCCAGGCGTATCCGCTGCCGCTGCTGTCGTACGCGGCCACGGTGCCGGAGAGGCTGACCAAGGCGGAGGGCGCGGACTACGCGGCGCTCCTGGACTACGCGGTGGGTGACGGCCAGCGCCCCGGCACGGCGAACGGCACCCTCCCCGCGGGCTACGTCCCGCTGCCCGAGGGGCTGCGCGCGCAGACCGCCGGCGCGGCCGACGCCCTGCGCGCCCGCGCCGGGACCGGCCCGCACTCCACCCCCGGCCCCGACGACGGCTCGGCCACCCAGGGCGCCTCGGGCACCTCCACCGCCGGCGGCGGCGATGCGGGCGGCGTCGGCGGTACGGACACCTCCGGCGGCGGTGACGGCGCCACGGGCGCCTCCGGGGACGACGGCGCCGCGGGCACCCCGGCGGGCGGCGACTCCGCCGCCCCCGTGCCCGTAGCCGATGCGCAGCCGACCGCCTCCACACCCGGGCACCTGCTCGGCGCGGTCCGCTTCGCGCTCCTGATCGCCCTGATCACCGGACTGGCAGCCGCGGTCTGCGGACCGCTGCTGCCCAGGATCGCGCCGCGGCTGGCCGCGGCCCGGCGGTCGGGGAGAACAGCACCCCTCCCCGCGCCCGGCGAGCAGGGGACACCCCACGGCCCGGAGGTGGTGCCCGCGACCGAATGACCCTCTCGCGCCAACGAAAGACCACAACTGCGCCGGGCACCACCCGGCTTCAGCCTAAGAGGTGAGTAGCACATGAACAAGCGACGAAGGCTCGCGACCGTCCTGGCGGGCGCCTGTCTCATCGCCGGGAGCATCGGCACGGGTATGGCCATCGCCGACCCGAGCGGCTCCCCGCAGTACCGCGACCTGGCCGGTGTCGGCTCCGACACCACCGAGGGCGTGGGCAACGGACTGGCCGCCGCCGTCACGGTCAACGGCGTCAGAGTGATCGGTTCGTACGACGCGACCGGTTCGGCGACCATCACCACCAAGGACCCCGTCGCCAAGCCGGCCTGCAAGGACCTCGCACGTCCCAACGGCTCGGGCGCCGGCCGGACCGCCCTGATCAACTCGCAGGTGGCCGGGAACGGGTGCATCGACTTCGCCCGCTCCTCCAGCCTCAACCTGACGGCGGCGCCCGTGGGGCTGACCTACGTCCCCATGGCCACCGATGGCCTCACCTACGCCGTCGCCTCGTCCTCCACCGTGCCGCGCAAGCTGACGATGGCGCAGCTGCAGGCGATCTACCACTGCGACCCGGCGTTCGTGGGCACCGCGCCGAACTACGCCATCAACCCGTACCTGCCGCAGTCGGGCTCCGGCACCCGGAGCTTCTGGATGTCGACCATGGGCATCACCGAGACCCAGATCACCAACGGGCAGTACCCCTGCCTGAAGGACAAGGCCGGCGGCGTGCCGGTCCAGGAGCACGACGGCCGCTTCCTCGGCAACAAGGACCTGGTGCCCTTCTCCATCGCGCAGTACCAGGCGCAGGCCGGCGGCACGATGAACGACTTCCGCGGCTCCGCGCTGCTGGGCTCGATCGACGGCATCTCGCCGACCACGCTCAACAGCGACTTCACGGTCAAGCGCGACGTCTACAACGTCATCCCGACCGCGAAGGAGGGCACCGCGCCCTGGAGCACCACCTTCGTCGGGCCCGGCTCGCTGGTCTGCCAGCAGCGGGCCGTCATCCAGCGCTACGGCTTCGCGCTCAGCCCCGAGTGCGGCTCGACCGCGAAGCGCACGTCGTGACCCGGGCGTCCCTGCGCCACCCACCTGCCAGTCGAACTGAGGGAAGAGAGAGCACAGCTGTGTTCACCTACAGAATTCCGCGCGCCGTGGCCGGTGCGGCGGTGGCGCTCACGGCGGCGCTCGGCGCCGCCCTGCTGGCCGCCCCCCCGGCCGCCGCGGCGACCGTCATCGGCGGCGGTACCGCCAACCCGTCCTCGGGCAGCAACTACACGCTGTTCGACCTCGACACCGACGCCATGTGCCCGGAGGAGGCGACGCACGTCGTCACCTTCGTCAAGGGTGCGGGCTTCACGGCGCCGGAGGGTGTGATCGTCTCCACTCTCGCGGAGAAGGAGAACTACTCGGCCAACACCATCGGCGGCTTCAGCGTCCCGCTGGCCCGGCACATGCAGGACTTCGCCAGCATGAGCGGGTTCACGGACCTCTCCGGGCGCTACGACTTCACCGTCCACTGCCAGGACCTGTTCGGCATGAACTCGTACGGCGACTTCGCCATATCGATCTGGTTCACCTCACCGACCACGTTCCAGAGCAGCGACCCGACCGCGGTCAACGACACCACCACCGCGCTCTCGCTGAGCGCCGCCGGCCCGGTGGACCAGGGCACCGCGGTGACCCTCACCGCCGACATCACCCCGGCGGGCGCGAGCGGCACCGTGCAGTTCCGCGACAACGGCGACGCACTGGGCAGCCCGGTCAACGTCTCCGGCGGCAGGGCGGAGCTGACCACCAGCAACCTGGACGCCGGCACGCACGCGCTGACCGCCGAGTTCACCCCCTCCACCACCTCCTACCGGGCCTCCTCCTCGACGCCGCGGACCCTCCAGGTCAACTCGGTGCCGGCGACGCCCACCACGACGGCCCTGGCCGTCTCCCCGGCCGACTCCGCCGCCCAGCACTCACCGGTGACGCTGACGGCCGCCGTCACGCCCGCCGGCGCGGCGGGCACCGTGAAGTTCCAGGACACCGCGGGCGGCACCACCACCACGCTGGGCACGGTCAACGTCTCCGGCGGCCAGGCGGTCCTGACCACCAGCGCGCTGGCCGTGGGCGACCACGCCCTCTCGGCGGTCTTCACCCCGTCCTCCGGCGCCTACCTGGGCTCGGACGCCGGTCCGGTCTCCTTCGGCGTCACCCCCTTCCAGGGCGTGTCGGCGGGCGAGAACATCACCACCACCGTGGAGTCCGGCGCGCTCGCCATCAGCGTCGAGAACCCGAACGTCACCCTGCCGGCGCCGGTGCTCAACAGCGACGCCACGCTGCTGACCACCGCCGGCCCGATCAACGCCGTCACGCTCACCGACACCCGCGCCGGCAACCCCGGCTGGTCGCTGAGCGGCCAGGTGACGGACTTCACCGACGGCGGCAGCCATGTCATCAACGGCCAGAACCTCGGCTGGACCCCCAAGGTGATCGACAAGGCCGCCGGCCAGACCGCCACCCCGGGCGCCGTCGTCGCCCCGGCGGCGGGCGTCGAGGCATCCGACCCCGGTACGGCGGGTCTGAAGTCCTCCCGCTCGCTGGCCGTCGGCACCGGGCTGGGCACCGCGCACTTCGGTGCCGACCTGGCGCTGAACGTGCCCACGTCGACGGTCGCCGGCACCTACACGGCGACGCTGACGCTGACGGCGATCTGACGGCTGCCTGACGGCTGCCTGACCGCCGTCGCGGAACCGTCCGTACGACGTACCGACCGTCGCCCGGCTGACGGACCGGGGTGGCGCCGCACCCGGCGGCGCCACCCCGGTCCCTCCGGGGCCCCACCCCGGCCCCCCGTACCCGCCTCTCGTCACCCCCGCCCCGATCGGACGAACCGCCATGATCAGGAACCTGGTTGCCCGTGCCGCCGCCCTCGCCGGCCTGCTCGCCCTCGCGGTGCTGCTGACGGACGGCGCGCGGCCCGTACCGCAGGCCACCGCTCCCGTGGCGTGGTCGCACAGCCCGACCGCCACCGCCACCGCCACCGCCGCTGCCACCGCCGCCGCTGCCACCACCACCGCGGCCCCGGTCGCGTGGTCGCGGTCCGATGAGGGGCGCACCACCTTCGGCGTGCAGCCCTCCGGGCCGCGCAAGCCCGACCGGCGGCCGAACCTCAGCTACGGCGTGACGCCGGGCGCCACCGTCACCGACCACGTGGCCGTACTGAACTACGGCAGGAAGCCGCTGACCCTGCGCCTGTACGCCGGCGACGGCTTCACCACCCCCGACGGCGGCTTCGACCTGCTCGCCGCCAAGCACAAGGCGAAGGACGCCGGTTCCTGGGTGAAGCTCCGCCGGGGCCGCCTCACCCTCGCCCCCGGCGCGCGGGCCATCGTCCCCTTCCGCCTCACCGTCCCCCGGCACGCCACCCCGGGCGACCACGCCGGCGGCATCGTGGCCTCCGTCAGCGCGATGCGTACCACCGCCGGCGGCGACCGGGTCGCCGTCGAGCAGCGGGTGGGCGCGCGGCTCTACATCCGGGTCGCCGGCGAGCTGACGTCGGTGCTGGACGTGCACCGGGTCAGTGCCTCCTACGAGGCGAGCGCCTTCGGCAGCGGCACCGCCACCGTCACCTACTCGGTGCGCAACACCGGCAACGTACGCCTGGGCGCCACCCAGGCGGTGCGCGTCTCGGACTGGTTCCAGGCCCAGCGCGCCACCGGCCACCGCGAGGAGCTGCCCGAGCTGCTGCCCGGCGCCTCCCTGACCTTCACCGCCCAAGCGAGCGGCGTGCTGCCGACCTTCCGCGACACCGCGACGGTGGTCGTCACCCCCAAGCCGGTCAAGGGCGACGTCCCGCGCGGCGCGCTGACACCCGTCACCGACGAGAAGGGCTTCGCGGCCGTGTCCTGGGTGTATCTCGGGCTGCTCGTCCTTCCGTTGGGGGCGCTCGCCCTCTGGCTGGTACGGCGCCTGCGCCGGCGCCGTGCCCTGGCGCGCCCCGCCGTGGTCTTCGCCACCTGCCTCGCCGCGCTGCTCGCCGTCCCCCTGCTGCCCGCGCCGGCCGCCCGCGCGGCCGACGGCTCGCTCACCATCACGCCGCGCAGGGGCACCGACCGCTCACTCATCTCGCTGACCCCCTCCGCGCCCTGCCCGGACGGTACGACCTACGTCATCGCCTGGATGCGCGGCAAGGGCTTCCCGGCCGAGGGGCAGATCGTCGTCACCCTCTCCGAACTGGCCATCTACCCGCCGGGGGACAGCGGAGGACCCGTACTGCCGCTGGGCGCGATGCCGCGGGACTTCGCCTCGATGGCCCGGGTGGCGAAGTTCACGGGCACCTACACCATCACCGTCCGATGCCTGAAGGACCCCTTCCAGCAGAAGGCGCTGCGGGAGTTCACCGGCTCGCTCACCTTCACCTCCCCGACCGTGTACGGCGGCGGCACCCGGGCCCGGGTGGAGCGCGCGCCCGCCTCCGCCCCCGGGAGCGCCGCACCCTCCGCCCCGCCCGCCGAGGACCCCTCCGCCGCGCCCGCCTCCGCCGCTCCCGCCCCGCCCGCCAAGGACCCCGCCGCCGCGCCCGCGGCGGCCGTCGCGGGGGAGGACGGGGGCGGCGGGGTGCCCGTACCGGCGCTGTCGCTGACCCTCGCGGCCGTCCTGGCGCTCGCCGGGGGCGCGTGGTGGTGGCGTACGCGGCCGGCCGCCCCCGCGGCCGAGGGGCGGGTGGAGTGGGACGACTGAGTGCGTCCGCCCCGCCGATCCGCAGATCCAGAATGGAGACCGAGAACGTGTTGTCCCAGCGAATCGCCCGTCCGGCCGGCCTCGCGCTCGCCGCCGCCGCCCTCGCCCTGTGCCTGCCCGCGACCGCGCACGCGGAGACGCTGGGCACCCTGACCACGAGTGTGAACGAGGGGACGGACGAGACACTCTTCGACCTCCACACCTCCGCCCAGTGCCCCGCGGAGGCCACCCACATCGTCAACTTCATGACGGGTGCGGGCTTCCCCGGCAGCGGCGAGATGGTCACCACCCTGACCGAGATCCCCAACCTCTCCTGGACCCAGGAGGGCGGACTGGTGATACCGCTCGCCCTGCACATGCGGGGTTTCGCCAACAGGGCCGGTGTCACCACGCTGCAGGGGAGGTACGAGTTCACGGTCACCTGCCGGGCCATGTTCGGCGAGGCCGACTACGGCGAGTTCAAGGGCGCCATCTGGTTCACCTCCAACACCTCCTGGCAGAACACCGATCCGGCCAACGGCGAACCGACCCCGACCGGCACACCCACCCCGAGCGCCACCCCGACCCCGAGCGCCACCCCCGATCCCTCCGCCACGCCGACCGACCCCACCCCCGAGCCGTCCACCGACGAGCCCACCCCCGACCCCGTTGACACGTCGACCGACCCGGCGGCGGGCAGCGGTACGGACGGCGGTACGGAGGACATCTCCACCCAGGTCGACGGCGGCGGCTCCGGCGGCGGTGACGGCGACGGCGACGGCGGCGGCCTGGCGGACACCGGCTCCGACGCCCTGGCGCTGAGCGGTTTCGCCGCCGCCCTCGTCCTGGCGGGCACCGCGGCGATGCGCTGGGCGCGCCGCCCCGACTGGGCGTCCCTGCGCGCGCACTGGGCGGACGAGGCGGACGGCGGTACGGGCCCGGCGTGCGGCCGTACGGACGGCAGCGCGGACGACCGGACGGGCGGGCGGCACCGGTGACGACCACCCTCACACCGCCCCGGAGCGGCCCCGACCGGACGGGCGGCGCCCCGCCGCCCCCGCGCCCCGCGCCCGTCCCCCGCCACCAGCCGGGCCCCGCCTCCCGCACCGTCGGCACCGCGCTGATCATCCTGGCCGTGCTGCTCCTCGCCGTCGTCGCCGAGGCCGGACCGCTCGGCACGCTCCAGCACAGCCGCGACCGCCAGGTCGACTACGCCGTCCTGCGCGCCCAACTCGCCGCCGGCACCGCCCCGGTCAGCACCGCCACGTCGGAGGGCGTCACCCCGCTGGCGCCCGGCGTGCCGATGGCGGTGCTGCACATCCCCGGCATCCGGCTGCGCGAGGTGGTCCGCGAGGGCACCACCGCGGGGCAGCTCGCCCGGGGCCCCGGCCACCGCCGCGACACCCCGCTGCCCGGACAGGCGGGCACCAGCGTCGTCTTCGCCCGCCAGGCGATGTACGGGGGCTCCTTCCGGCGGCTGAAGGAGCTGCTGCCGGGGGAGGAGTTCACGGTCGTCACCGGCCAGAGCGAACGCCCGCACCGCTACCGGGTCACCGCCGTACGCCGGGCCGGCGATCCGCAGCCGCCCGTACTGGCGGACGGCAAGGGGCGGTTGATGCTCGTCACCGCCGACGGCACCCCCTTCCTGCCCACCGACGTGCTGCGCGTCGACGCCGACCTGGTCTCCGCCCCGGTCCCCGGCGCCAAGCCCGCCGTGGCACCCGGCGCGCTCCCCGCGGAGGAACGGGCCATGGGCGCCCAGGAGTCGGCGTGGATGCCGCTGGTGCTCTGGCTGCAGGGGCTGGCGCTGGCGGTGGCCGCCCTGGTGTGGATCCGCACCCGGCTGGGCCGCGGGCACGCCTGGCTGATCGGCCTGCCGGCCCTCGCCGCGCTGAGCCTGGCGGCGGCGGACGCGGCGCTGATGCTGCTGCCGAACCTGCTGTGAGCGCCGCGACGCGACCGCGGCCCGTACGACCCGAACCGACCCGCCGAGGAGAAGGACACCCCCGTGACTGACCCGAACGCCCCGACCGCCACGCTGCCCGCCCCGGGCGAGGCGCCGGCCGCCACCGGCTCCGGGCTCGAAGCCCGGGCGGTCTCCGCCTGGTTCGGCGACCACAAGGTCCTCGACCGGGTCTCCCTCGACATGCCCGCCGGCCTGGTCACCGCCCTCATCGGCCCCTCCGGCTGCGGCAAGTCCACCTTCCTGCGCATCCTCAACCGCATGCACGAACTCGTCGCCAGCGCCTCCCTGGCCGGCGAGGTGCTGCTGGACGGCGACGACATCTACGCCCCGGGGCGCCGCCTCATCGAGGCCCGCCGCCGGATCGGCATGGTCTTCCAGAAGCCCAACCCCTTCCCGGCCATGTCGGTGTACGACAACGTCACCGCCGGCCTGAAGCTCACCGGCACCCGGGTCAGCGGCCCGGCCCGGGACGACCTGGTGGAGGAGTGCCTCACCAAGGGCGGCCTGTGGAAGGAGGTCCGCGACCGCCTCCGCCAGCCCGGCGGCGCGCTCTCCGGCGGCCAGCAGCAGCGCCTGTGCATCGCCCGCTCCCTCGCGGTGCGCCCCAGCGTGCTGCTGATGGACGAGCCCTGCTCCGCGCTGGACCCCACCTCCACCCGCCGCATCGAGGAGACGATCCGCGAACTGGCGCACGAGGTGACGATCGTCATCGTCACCCACAACATGCAGCAGGCCCACCGCATCTCCGACCAGTGCGCCTTCTTCCTCGCCGAACAGGGCACCCCCGGCGCGATCCTGGAACACGGCCCCACAGAAGCCATGTTCACCACCCCGAAGGACCCCCGCACAGCGGACTACGTGGCGGGCCGCTTCGGATAACCCCCCACCCACCGTGAACCGCACGCCCCTCCCCGATCGATAAGGGGACGTGAGACCCTTCCGGCCCATGAGCGCCCCACCCGACGAGCTGGGCATACCGCAGGGCACGGTGAAGACCCGCGCCATGCGGGCCCGCCGTGAACTGCGCTCTCTTCTCAGCACGTTGGAGGGCACGGCATGAGCTGGCACCTGGACGAGCGGCTAGCCCGCGCCTACGCCGAGGGGACACTCCCGCGCGCGGAGTTGCCCGCCGCCGGGGCGCACAGCCGCCCCGGCAGCGGACTCACCCCGGCCGCCGCGCCAGGTGCACGGCGTCCGGTACGCCCCGGCGGACCGGGATCTCCTCCGTGCGTACGTGCGTGAAGCCGGCCGCGCACAGGGCGTCCTCGAAGGCGGGGGAGGGCTGCGCGGACCAGACGGCGAGCACGCCGCCCGGGGTGAGGCGGCGCAGGCAGGCGCTCAGGCCGGCGGGGGAGTAGAGGGAGGCGTTGCCGTCGGTGACCGTCCAGTCCGGGCCGTTGTCGATGTCCAGGCACAGGGCGTCGTAGACCGCCTGCGCCTCCCGTACGTACGCCACCAGGTCGGCCTCGACGATCTCGGTACGCGCATCGCGCTGGGCGGCGCCCGAGATCCGGTCGAGCGGTCCGCCGGTGTGCCAGTCGACCACCGCCCGCTCGCGCTCCACCACCGCGATCCGCCCCCAGCGCGGCTCGGCCGCCGCCTCCGCCAGGGAGAAGCCCACCCCGAGGCCGCCGATGAGGACGGCCGGCGCCGGGCGGTCGTCCAGCTCCGCCAGCGCGGCCCGTACCAGCAGCCGCTCCGAGCGGCCGTCGGAGGTGTCCATCAGGAAGCAGCCGTTGGCGATGATCTCGTAGTCCGCGCCGCGCTGCCGCAACGCGACCTCGCCGTAGGGGCCTTCACGGTGGTCGAGGGTGATGACGTCGTCCATGCCACAGCAGGGTAGTACCGTCCGCGCGCCCTCCCGGAGGGGGGCGTTTCCTGGTAGGACACGGCCATGAGGACACGACGCGTGCCGGTGGCCGTGGTGCTGGCGCTGCTCCTGGCGGGGTGCGCGGGCGCCACCCCGGACGGCGAACCCGCCGAGACGGGCGTCCGCTCCTCCCGTACGGCCGACTCCCGTACGCCCGACTCCCGTACGCCCGACGTCGCCCAGCCGACCGCGCCCGGTGCCGTGCTGATCGGCTTCACGGAGAGCGGTGGCATCGACGGCCGCCGCAACGAGCTGCTGGTCCGGGTCGACGGCCGCTACACCCTCACGACCCGCCGGGGCACCCGCACCGGCCGGCTGGCCCCGGCGGCGGCCGAGCGCCTGCGCGCGGCGCTGCGCGCGGTGCGCTTCGACGAGATCGACGCCTCCGACCTGGGCCGGCCCGCGCCCCGGGGCGCGGACATGCTCACGTACTTCGTCGAGTACCAGGGCCGCAACCTCATCCTCGGCGAGGGCTGGGACATCCCCGGCATGGGCGAGGTGCTCGCCGCCCTGCCACCGCGCGCGTGATCGCTGTGAGCGAACACGCCCCTTTCCCGGGAACAGCGCGGCACCCTCCTGCATTGAGTCCACATAACTCAAGTTGCATGCTGAAGGGTAGATCATGGCTACTGAGTCCCCGTCGATCACACCGCTGACCCTGCCCGTCCTCCCCCTCGACGACGAGGCCGTCCTGCCCGGGATGGTCGTTCCCCTGGATCTGACCGACCCCGAGGTCCGTGCCGCTGTGGAGGCCGCCCAGGCCGTCGCGCGGGAGTCCAAGAGCAAGCCCGAGGTGCTGCTCGTCCCGCGGATCGACGGGACCTACTCCGGCATCGGCGTGCTCGGCCGCGTGGAGCAGGTCGGCCGACTGGCCGACGGCGACCCCGGCGCGCTGATCCGCGGCGTGAGCCGGGTGCGTATCGGCTCGGGGACCACCGGCCCCGGCGCCGCGCTGTGGGTCGAGGGCAGCGCCGTCGACGAGCACGTCCCCGACCCCCTCCCCGGCGCCGTCACGGAGCTGATGAAGGAGTACAAGGCCGTCGCCGCCGGCTGGCTGCGCAAGCGCGGCGCCTGGCAGGTCGTGGACCGCGTCCAGCAGATCGACGACCCCGGCGCCCTCGCCGACAACTCCGGCTACTCGCCCTTCCTCACCGTCGCCCAGCGCGTCGAGCTGCTGGAGACCGCCGACGCCGTCGCCCGCCTGAAGCTCGCCGCCCGCTGGCTGAAGGAGCACGTCGCCGAGCAGGACGTCGCCGAGTCCATCGCCAAGGACGTCCAGGAGGGCGTCGACAAGCAGCAGCGCGAGTTCCTGCTCCGCCGCCAGCTGGAGGCCGTACGCAAGGAGCTGCGCGAGCTGAGCGGCGAGCCCGAGGGCGAGGAGAGCGACGACTACCGCGCCCGCGTGGAGGCCGCCGACCTGCCGGAGAAGGTGCGCGAGGCGGCGCTCAAGGAGGTCGACAAGCTGGAGCGCTCCTCCGAGCAGTCCCCCGAGGGCGGCTGGATCCGCACCTGGCTGGACACCGTCCTGGAGCTGCCCTGGAGCGAGCGCACCGAGGACGCCTACGACATCAAGGGCGCCCGGGCCGTCCTGGACGCCGACCACGCCGGCCTGGAGGACGTCAAGGAGCGCATCACCGAGTACCTGGCGGTGCGCAAGCGCCGCGCCGACCGGGGCCTGGGGCTGGTCGGCGGCCGGCGCGGGGGCGCCGTGCTCGCCCTCGTCGGCCCGCCCGGCGTCGGCAAGACCTCGCTGGGGGAATCAGTCGCCAAGGCGATGGGCCGGAAGTTCGTCCGCGTCGCCCTCGGCGGCGTCCGCGACGAGGCCGAGATCCGCGGCCACCGGCGGACGTACGTGGGCGCGCTGCCCGGCCGGATCGTCCGCGCGGTCAAGGAGGCCGGCGCGATGAACCCGGTCGTCCTGCTCGACGAGATCGACAAGCTCGGCTCCGACTTCCGCGGCGACCCGGCCGCCGCCCTGCTGGAGGTGCTGGACCCCGCCCAGAACCACACCTTCCGCGACCACTACCTCGAAGTCGAACTCGATCTCTCCGACGTCGTCTTCCTCGCCACCGCCAACGTGCTGGAGGCCATCCCCGAAGCACTGCTGGACCGCATGGAGCTGGTCCGCCTCGACGGCTACACGGAGGACGAGAAGGTCACCATCGCCCGCGACCACCTGCTGCCCCGCCAGCTGGAGCGCGCCGGACTCGCCCCCGGCGAGGTCACCGTCGAGGACGAGGCGCTGCGCAAGCTCGCCGGGGAGTACACCCGCGAGGCGGGCGTACGGACCCTGGAGCGCTCCCTCGCCCGGCTGCTGCGCAAGATCGCCGCACAGCACGAGCTGGGCGACGGCGAGCTGCCCCGCACCGTCGGCGTCGAGCAGCTGCGCCCGCTCATCGGCCGCCCCCACCACGTACCGGAGGCGGCGCAGGAGGCCGCCGGGCGCCGCACCGCAGTCCCCGGCGTGGCCACCGGCCTGGCGGTGACCGGCGCGGGCGGCGACGTGCTCTACATCGAGGCGTCCCTCGCCGACCCCGAGTCGGGCGCCTCCGGGCTGACCCTCACCGGCCAGCTCGGCGACGTGATGAAGGAGTCCGCGCACATCGCGCTCTCCTTCCTGCGCTCGCACGGCGCGGAGCTGGAGCTGCCGGTCGGCGACCTGAAGGACCGCGGCATACACCTGCACGTCCCCGCGGGCGCCGTGCCCAAGGACGGCCCCAGCGCCGGCATCACCATGACCACCGCGCTGGCCTCGCTGCTCAGCGGGCGCCAGGTGCGGCCGGAGGTGGCGATGACCGGCGAGGTCTCCCTGACCGGCCGGGTGCTGCCCGTCGGCGGCATCAAGCAGAAGCTGCTCGCCGCGCACCGGGCGGGGCTGCGGACGATCGTCATCTCCCAGCGCAACGAGGCCGATCTGGACGACCTGCCCGAGGAGGTCCTGGCCGAGCTGGAGGTGCACCCCGTCACGGACGTCCGCCAGGTGCTGGAGATCGCCCTGACGCCCGCCGCCGCCCAGCACCGGGCGCCGGTGGCGGCCTGACGGCCCGAGCGGGCGCCCTGCGGCGGGCGCGCCGAGCGGTCCGGCCTGAGCGGTCCGGCCCGTCGGCCTTCCCGGAGGAGCAGCTCCGGGAAGGCCGACGGCTCGTAGCCAGACCGTAGGCGCAGCCGGCGGCCCGGCGGAAGGGCATCGGCGGATGCCGTTGGTCTAGGCCTGCGAAATACTGGAGGAGCTGCGGCGATACGCCGTTTACGCAGGCAGGTTTCACGGACTGACGGCTGGAAGAGGCGCTGACGTGCAGGAGACCGGCCCCGAGGAGCGGCCCCACCCCACCGGGGTGGACCGCGAGGTACTCGCCCTGGAGACCGAGCTGGGCGTCTTCTACCGGCGCGCCCGGGCGGCCGTCGGCGAGCTGGCCCGCGCCGTCCACCCCGACCTCGACCCCGCCGCCTACGGGCTGCTCTCGCTGCTCGCGGAGGACGGCGAGCGCCGGGCGACGGACATCGCCGCCTACTTCGGCGTCGGCAAGGCCACCATGAGCCGCCAGCTGCGCGCCCTGGAGGAGGCCGGCCTGCTCGAACGCCGTACGGACCCGGCCGACGGACGCGCCTTCCTCGTCCGGCTCACCGAGGACGGCGGACGCCGCTTCCGCACGGTCAGCGCCGAGCGCCGCGACCAGTGGCTGCGCCACCTCGCCGCCTGGGACCGCGAGGACGTGGTCGCACTGACGCGGCTGCTGCACCGGTTCAACGAGCTGAACGCGCGGTAGCGCAGCCCCTGTCGGCGGCCCCATGGCAGGTGCCCGCTCACAGCTCCGCGAACACCGCCGAGGCGTCGTCGTGCCGCTTCCCGCGCGGATACGCGGCCCCGTCCGGATCCGCCGCCTCCGCGGCCCGGATCCGGGCGACCACCGCCCGCGCCCCCTCCTTGCGCAGTGCGGTGGACAGCTGCGCCCAGTCCCCGAGCCGCAGTACCTCGGTATACCGGGTCACCCCGTCCGTCAGCGCGGCCAGCGCCGCCACCTCCGGGCGCGCCAGGGTCCCGGCCACCGCCCGCGCGGCCACCGACGGATCCGCCGCCGCCGTGAAGAAGCCCCCCTCCGCGTTGCGCAGCGCCTCCACGGCCCGCCCGTACGCACGCCCCGCGGCCTCCCGCTCCGGTGAACCCGCGGGCAGCGCGCGCACGGCCGCCCGCTGGGCCCGTACCGCCTCGGGCAGCTCGGCCAGCCGCCGGTCCAGCACCGCCGCCACCTCGCCGTCCGTGCGCTCCACCAGCAGGGCGGCGTCCGAGAGGACCAGGTACTCCACGCGCTCCGCGTCCCACCGCGCCATCGCCACCGTGGCCTGCGGCGTCCGTACGTGCCGCAGGTCGCAGCCCGTGCCGTGCCGGGCGGCGGTACGGGCGACGGCCTCGGCGAGCGCCTCGCGCAGCGTGCCCGTACGGGCGGTGAGCAGCTCCTGCAGCGCGCCCCCGAGCCGGGCGGTGAACCACGGCACGTCGTGGACGCAGCCCGTCACCCCGTCACGCGGCGGCGTCACCCCGTCCAGCGCCAGCACCGCCCCGCCGACGCCGCCCGCCGGGACGACCGCCGCCGCCAGGTCCTCGTTCGGGCGGCCGGCCGTACCGGGCTCGCTGACCAGATCGATACGCATGGCGCCCAGTCTGCCCCAGCCACTCCGCACGGCGAGCGGGCACCCGTACGGCACGTGTCCCCCGCACGTAGGTACGACGCATAGCACGCCCCCACTCTTTCGGGTGAGGCTTTGGCATACGCCCCATCGGCCCCCATCACCCCTGCGAAGGTCTGAAACCGGGCACCCCACACGGTCTGTTACGGGCAGCGGGCGCCCCGTATATGGCAGCCAGAGCAGAAGGAGCTCGGGTGCACACGCAGGAGAAGCCACACACCGGACGGGCCGCCGCGCGGCGCGACAGACGCCGGGCCGCCCAGCGGCTGCCGGGACGGCTGCGCTCCGCCCTGCTGATCGTGGGGATCGCCGTGCTGGCGGCCGGCGCCCCGGGCGTCGCGGCCTCGTACCGGGCGAGGGGCACGGCACGGACGGCGGCGCTGCGCGACGAGGCCGCGGGCGAGCTGCAGCTGCAGTGCGTGCTGCTGGTCCTGTGCCTGCTGCTGGCCGTGGGCGTCGCCGTCTACGCCTGGCGGGCCGAGGTCCGCCGGCCGGTCGCCGCCGACGACGCGGAGGGCGCCGCCCAGCTGGCCGCCGCGCGCACGGAGCTGGCGGACGCCCGCGACGCCCATGTGCGCGAGCGCGACACGCTGCTGCGCGAGCGCGCCGCCCTCACCCAGCGCATCGCGGGACTGCAGGACAACCTCCAGGGCACCTTCGTCGGACTCTCGCGCCGCACCCTCGGCCTCGTCGAGCGGCAGCTGAGCTTCATCGACACGCTGGAGGAGCACGAGCAGGACGCCGACCGGCTGGACACCCTCTTCAAGCTGGACCACCTCGCCGCCTGCATGCGCAGGCACAGTGAGAACCTCCTGGTCCTGGCCGGCGCCGACCAGCGCGGCGCCAAGCGCGAGCACGTCGCGCTGATCGACGTGCTGCGCGGCGCGGTCGGCGAGATCGAGGCGTACCAGCGGATCGTCATCCGCCCCGGGCTCCCCGAGGTCCGGCTGAATGGTTTCGCCTCCGGCGACACCAGCCACCTGATCGCGGAGCTGCTGGAGAACGCCACCGCCTGCTCCCCCCCGACCGCCCCCGTGGAGCTGGGCGGCCGACTGCTGGAGAGCGGCGAGCTGGTCCTGACCGTACGGGACGAGGGCATCGGCATCACCCCCGCCGAGCGGCTGGCCGGGTTCAACGAGCTGCTGGCCCGGCCCGAGCCCGGCCCCCCGCCTGGCGAGGAGCGCGGCCTCGGGCTGTACGTGGTGGCGCGGCTGGCCGGGCGCCACGGCGCGCGGGTGCGGCTGCACACCCAGTCGGTGGGGCTCACCGCGGAGATCCGCGTCCCGGCCCGCCTCGTCGTCGCGGCAGCGGCCGTCGTACCCGGCGCGGACGGACACGCCGTACCGGCGCCGCAGCCGGCCGTACTCCCCGCGGAGGCCCCCGCACACCACCCCGCACACCACCCTGCGCCCCACCCCGCCGAGCACTCCCGCACGCCGCTGCCCGAGCCGTCCGCCCCCGCCCGCCCGGCGCCCCGGCCTGCGCAGTGGGAGCCGGCCCCGCGCCCCGCCGAGCACGCACCGGCCGCCCCCTTCGAGGCCGCGGATCAGGCCCGCCCGCGCGAGGCCGCCCGGGACACCGCGGACACCCCGCCGCCAGTCGCGGGCAGCGTCCTGCCACGGCGTAAGCGCGGCGCGTCCACCGCCGCCCCGCGCCTCCCCCTCCAACCGGCCTCCCCCACCGCTCCGTTGGACGCCGCCCAGGTGCGGCGGCGACTGGCCGGGCTGCAGCAGGGCTCGCGCGAGGGCTGGAGGGCCGCCGCCGCGGAGGCGGGCAACCGCGACCCGGAGAGCAGCGACCCGCCGGGCGAGGGGAAGACCGTGGAGATCGGCACCTTGACACGCCGCGGGAGCGACACCGAGCAGGGGGACAGATGAGCACGGCCGAGATCCGCAACCTCCGCTGGCTGCTGGACGACCTGACGGTCCAGGCACCCGGCGTCCGCTCGGTGGTCGTCGTCTCCTCGGACGGACTGCCGCTGCTCTCCACCGACCGGCCGCCCGCCCCCGGCGCGGACGCGGACCCGGGCGAGGACGGCGCCGAGCTGGCCACGGTGGTCTCGGGCCTGGCCAGCCTCACCCTGGGCGCCGCGGAGCTGATGGGCGGCGGGACGGTCAAGCAGACCATGGTCGCCATGGACGAGGGCTGCCTGCTGGTGATGAGCGCCGGCGAGGGCGCCCTGCTCGGCGTGCTCACCACACCCGACGCGGACATGAGCGTGGTCTGCTACCACACCGCCCTCTTCGTCGGCCGCGCCGGCCACGTACTGACCCCGCAGCTGCGGGGCCAGCTCCGCGCGGGGCTGGCGACGTCGGGGGCCTGAGGGCGGCCCGTCACTCCCCGCCGCCCTCCGCGGGCTCCTCGCGTACGGCATCCTCCCCGCCCGCCGCCGCACCGTCCGTCTCCGCGTCCCCCTCCGGCGTCTCACCGTCAGCTACCGAGCCGCCCGCCGCCGCACCGTCCTCCAGCACCCCGCGCGACCTGAGCGCCTTGTCCACGGTCGCCAGCTCCGCCGGGCTCAACGAGGCGATCAGCTCCTCCACTTCGGTGACCTGCTCGCGTACGGTGTGCCCCTGCTCCCGCCGCCGCTCGGCCAGGGACCGCTTCTTGTCGAGCGCCGCCCGCGCGGCCGCGGCGCGGCGGTCGAGCCGCCGCTCGGCGACGTACAACCCGCGCAGGATCGCCGCCTGGTGCTCGGAGGCCCGCGCCAGCACCTCGCCGCCCGCCAGCGCGCGCTGCGGATCACGGGAGAGCAGCAGCACGAGAGCGGGGCTGAAACCGCCCGTGCCCCGGTACTGCTCACGGGCCAGTACGGACGCCCTGCGCTGCCCCTCCCGCAGCTCCGCCCGCGCCCGCGCCAGCGCCCGACCGGCCCGCAGCGTCACCGCGCGCTGGGTGCGCAACTGCTCGCTGAGGGAGGCGTACTCGACCTCGGCCGCCTGCCGGCGCTCGTACAGCTGCTGGAAGCGGGTGAGGACACCGCCCTCCGGCTCGTCCGCGGCGGCGGAGCCCAGGGAGGAGGCGAGCAGTGCGGCGCAGAGCGCCAGGGCGGGAAGGGAGCGCATGCCAGCGAGGGTCGCATGGTACGGCCGGGAGGCGGCGACAGCACGCTGGCGGATAATCAGATCGGCGGATCGGGTGATACCGCCCGCTCGGGAAGGCCGTGTGGGCCGGGAAGGCCGTCAGCGGCCCCAGGGCCACTTCGGCCGGCGGTCGCGCCCCTCGGGCACGTACACATAGCGCCAGCCGCGCACCAGCCGCAGCCGCCTGCTGTACCCCGACACCTCGCGCAGATAGCTGTGCACGACCGTCGGCCCGCCGTCGGGATCGGGCACGGGAATGTCGTACCACTTGGGCGGATGCCCGGTGAGGCCCTTCATCACCGACAGGGAGCGGCCGTCCATCGGACCCCCCGTGAAACCCACGTCCTCGTACACCCGGTCAGTCTTCCGCGAGGAGGTGGGTCGCTTCGAGGACCACCGGGGCGACGCGCCGGGCGAAGTCGCCGACCGCACCGTCCGCGGCCTCCACCGCCAGCGCACGCCCGATCACCTCGGCGCACTGCGCGTCCGCGGCGGCGGTCGTGACGAGCAGCCCCACGAAGTGGTCCACCAGCCAGTCCCGCAGCTCCGACAGGGCCGGCTGCTTGCCCTCGTCCAGCCATATCAGCGAGGCGCCCTCGACCGCCGTGATCCAGGTGCGGACCATCAGCCGCAGCCACACGCCCGAGTCCGGCACCTGCAGATGGCGCAGGATCTCCTCGGCGGCCGAGCGCCGCACCTCGTCCACGATGGCCGTCGTCCGGCTGGTCTCCACCACGCTGCCGCCCTGCAGCAGCGCCTTGAAGCCGGCGTCGTGCTCGTCGACGAAGGCCAGATAGCTGTCCAGCGCCCGCGAGAGCCGCACGGTCAGCGAACCCGTCTGCGGCTGGGCGAAGCAGCCCTCCAGCTGGTCGGCGGCACTGCGCAGCGCCGCCTCGTACAACTGCTGCTTGCCACCGGGGAAGTAGCGGTAGACGAGGGGGCGCGAAACGCGCACGGCGGCGGCGACGTCGTCCAGCGAGACGTCCTCGGGGGCCCTGGTGGCGAAGAGGCCCAAGGCGGCCTCCAGCAACTGGCTGCGCCGCTGCTCCACGCTCAGTCTGCGGTAGGCGACCTGGCTCATGCGGTGCAGCGTAGCCCCCGGCGCCGACAACGGCCCCGGCGGGGCGGCGGGGAAATTCCGGGAAGCGGTCGCATCCTCACCGCCGGTCCCTCCCGGGCTCCCCCTCACCGTCCGCGAGCGCGGCCTTCATCACCGCGCGGGCGATGGGGGCCGCGGAGCCGCCGCCGCTGATGTCCGAGCGGCGTGCCTCCGCGTCCTCGACGACCACCGCCACCGCCACCCGCGCCACCCGGTCGTCCGGTGCCTTGGCCCAGGAGACGAACCAGGCGTAGGGCTTGCGCGAGTTGTCCACCCCGTGCTGCGCGGTCCCGGTCTTCCCGCCGACCAGCGCGCCGGGGACGGCCGCCCTGCGGCCCGTACCCACGCGCACCGTGTCGGCCATCATCTCCTGCAGCCGCTGGGCGGTGTAGCCGTCCACCACCGGCCCCCCCAGCGCCTCGGGCCGCGTCTGCGTGACCGTCTCGCCCGAGCGGTCGGCGATCCGGTCCACCAGGTACGGACGCATCCGGATCCCCCCGTTGGCGACCGTGGCCGCCACCGACGCCATCTGCAGCGGGGTGGCGCGGGTGTCGAACTGCCCGATCGCCGAGAGCGCGACCTGCGCGGCGTCCATCCGGCTCCCGAAGTGGCTGGGCAGCACCGGCGCCGGGATGCGCAGCCCCTCGTCGTCGAAACCGAAGGCGGCGGCCGTACGGGCCATCTCCTCGGTGCCCACGCTCGCCCCCAGCTTGGCGAAGACGGTGTTGCAGGAGACCACGAAGGCGGTGTGCAGCGGGGCGTCGGCGCAGCCGGCGGACTCGTTGCGCAGCAGCGTGCGGGTGCCGACCAGGTTGTACGGGCTCGGGCTCACGGTGGGCGCGTCGATGTCCTCCACCACCCCGGAGCTGAGCGCCGCCGCCGCCGTGACCACCTTGAAGGTCGACCCCGGGGGGTAGGTCTGCCGGGTCGCGCGGTTGAGCAGCGGCTGGTCGGGGTCGGCCAGCAGCCGCTGCCAGGCCGCCCGCACCTTCGGGGAGTTCCCGGCGAGCTCGCGGGGGTCGTAGCCGGGGGCGCTGACCAGCGCCAGGATCCGCCCGGTGGCCGGGTCGAGCGCGACGACCGCGCCCTTGCGCCCGCGCAGCCCCGCGTAACCGGCCTCCTGCAGCCGGGGCTCGATCGTGGTGTGCACCTGCGCCCCCGGCTGCGGGCTGCGGGTCAGCTCGCCCCACAGCGGCAGCGGGGCCAGGCGCGGGTCGCGCCCGGAGAGGGAGGCGTCCTCGGTGTCCTCCAGCATCGTGGTGCCGTACGACTGCGAGGCGAAGCCGGTGACGGGCGCGTAGAGCGCCCCCTGCTCGTACGTGCGCTCGTAGCGCAGCCCCTCGCCGGTGTCCACGGAACCGGTGAGCCGCACCCCGCCGGCGTAGATGTCGCCGCGCGGCTGCGCCCAGTGCGCGAGGGCGTGGCGGCGGTTGGCGGGGTTCGCGCCGTACTCCTCGGAGTTGAGGACCTGCACCCGGGAGGCGTTGGCCAGGAGCGCGACGAGCAGCAGCAGGCCGACGGCGGAGACGTGGCGGATGCAGCGGATCATGCGGGGGAGTCCTCACCGGCGGCAGGGGCGGCAGGGGTCGCCGTATCGGCGGGGGAGTCCTCACCGGCGGCCGGGGCGCGGGGCGGGCGCCGAGCCGCGTCGCTGAGGCGGACCAGCAGCGCCACGATCGCCCAGTTCGTCACGACCGAGGAGCCGCCCTGCGCGAGGAAGGGCATGACCATCCCCGTCAGCGGGATCAGCCCCGTCACCCCGGCCGAGATGACGAACGCCTGCAACCCCACGACCACCGCCAGCCCCGTCGCCAGCAGCGTCCCGAAGGCGTCGTCCCGCAGCGTGATCGCGGTACGCAGCCCCCGGCTGACGAAGAGCGCGTACAGCAGCAGCAGCGCCGTCAGCCCGGAGAGCCCCAGCTCCTCACCGGCGGTGGCGAGGAGGAAGTCCGACTTGCCGGCGAAGCCGATGAGCACCGAGTGCCCCTGCCCCAGCCCCGCACCGAGCAGCCCCCCGTGCGCGAAGGCGAAGAGCGACTGCGCCAGCTGACCGGCGCCCTCGCCCTCCTCGATCCCGGCGAACGGCGCCAGCCAGTCCGCCACCCGCACCCCCACGTGCGGCTCCAGCGTGCCGACGACGAACGCCCCGGCCACCGAGAGCAGCAGGCCCACCGCGATCCACCCCGGCCGCGAGGTGGCGACGTACAGCATCACCACGAACATGCCGAAGAACAGCAGCGAGGCGCCCAGGTCGCGCTCCAGCAGCAGCACCGTCAGGCTGATCAGCCAGACCGCGAAGATCGGCCCCAGCACGCCGCGCGGCGGCAGGTGGACGCCGCGGATGCGGTGGCCGTCGACGTAGGTGAGCGCCGGGCGGTTCGCCGCCAGGTACGCCGCGAAGAAGACCGCCAGCAGCACCTTGGCGAACTCGCCGGGCTGCAGGGAGAGGCCGGCGAGGCGGATCCAGACCCGGGCGCCGTTGACCGGCGGGAAGAAGATGGGCGCCGCCATCAGCACCAGCGCGGCGATCGCGCAGGGGGTGCCGTAGCGGGCGAGGCGGCGGTGGTCGGGCAGCGTGATCAGCAGGGCGAGGAAGACGGCGATCCCCAGCCCGGACCAGAGCAGTTGGGCCGGGGCGGCCTGGTGGTCGCTGACGCGGTCCAGGCGGTGGATGAGGATCAGGCCGAGCCCGTTGAGCAGGAAGGGGATCGGCAGCAGCAGCGGGTCCGCGTACGGGGCGAAGCGGCGTACGGCCAGGTACGCCGCCAGTGCGATTCCGGCCAGCAGCGCCGCGCGGTCCCAGGCGTCGTACGGCAGCCGTCCGTCCAGCGCGAGGCCGGTGGAGACGTAGCCGAACCACACCACCGCGACCGCAAGGACGAGCATCAGCAGCTCCGCGCCGCCCCGGCGTCGGGGCGGGCGGGCGTCCGGGGCGCCGGCGGGCACCTGCTCGGGAGCGGGTGCCCGCGCGGTCGTGGTCATGCGGGGACGGTAACAAGGGGTGGGTGCTTTATCCCGTATATCCGATTGTCGGAGTCGAGGTCGGCGTGGAGGCCGGCTCGGGGGTCGACTCGGGGATCAGCGGAGCTCGTCGCGCAGCAGCCCCATGGTGAACATGTCGTACCAGTCGCCGTCGCGCCGGAAGACCTGGCGCAGCCGGCCCTCCTCGACGAAGCCGACCTTCTCGTAGGCGGCGCGGGCCGCGTGGTTCTCGGTGACGACGGTCAGTGTGACCTTGTGCAGGCGCATGTCCTCGAAGCCGTAGCGGCACGCCGTGCGCACGGCGTCGGTGGCGTAGCCGCGGCCCCAGTACGCCTTCTCGCCGAGGTAGATGTCGAGCGTGGCGATGCCCTTCTCCGGCTCGGTGTCGTGCAGCATCACCAGCCCGATGAGCGTGCCGTCCTCGCGCGACTCGATGCCCAGGAGCAGGTCGCCGTAGGAGTTGCGCGGCCGGTCGGCGAGGAAGGCGCGCGTCGACTCCACCGTGCCGGGATAGTTGTCGTCCATCCACCGCATGACCTCGGGGTCGTGGTTCCACCGCCACAGCGCCTCCGCGTCCTGTGGCCCCATGGCCCGCAATATCACCAGTTCTCCGCGAGGCATACGGGTGCCGCCCTTTCGTCCGATCCGCAGGTCCGCGCGGCCGGCCGGCCGGCGCCCGCCGATCCGCCCGCGCCGCGAACCAGGTATCCGTATCACGCCGTTGCCCGCCGCTCCCAGGGGTTTTCCGCGTACGGCGGTGCTCTCTCCGGGCCCCCGTGTCCTCTGGGCCCTCTGCGCTCTCTGCGCCCTCTGGCGGCGGCCCGCGGCGGGGCCGTAGCGTGCCGGGATGCCTGCGAACCGCGCCGCGCCATCCGTCCTCGTCGTCCAGAACGGGCCCGGCGGCGGCCCCCGCCGCCTCGGCGACTGGCTCCGCGCGGACGGCCTCGCGCCCGACGTGGTGCACGCCTACCGCGGTGAGGCGCTCCCCGCCACCCTGGACGGCCATGACGCCCTGGTGGTGCTGGGCGGCGGCGCGATGCCGGACGACGTGGCGCGGATGCCGTGGCTGGCCGGGGCCCGGCTGCTGGCCGCCGAGGCGCTGGAGCGCGCCGTCCCGTACCTCGGCATCTGCCTCGGCGGGCAACTGCTCGCGCAGGTCGGGGGAGGGCGGGTCGAGGCGGAGCACGGGCGGCCGGAGGCGGGCAGCGTCACGCTGACCCTGCGCGCCGAGACGCACGCCGACCGCCTGTTCGCCGGCCTCCCCGAGCGGCCGACCGCGATCGAGCGGCACGTCGACGCGATCACCGAACTGCCCGCCGGGGCGGCGTGGCTGGCGCGGAGCGAGCGCTGCCCGTACCAGGCGTTCCGCTGCGGCGAGGCGGCCTGGGGGCTGCAGTTCCACCCCGAGGTGGACGCCGCCCGGCTGCGTACCTGGGATCCCGGTTATCTGCGCTCCCTCGGCTACGAACCGGAGCGGGTCGTCGAGCGGGCGGAGCGGGACGAGGCGGGTGCCGTGGTGGTGTGGCGGGAGCTGGCGCGGCGGTTCGCGCGGGTGATGCGCGGGGGGTGAGGGGCGGTTCGCCGACCGGCCGGCCGGCCGACCGACCGCCGACCGACCGACTGCCGACCGACCGCCGCCCGACCACAGTGCGGGCGACGGGGATGGGAGTTTCGCTGGCATTGAAAATTCGAACACCAGTATGGTTGCCGGTGTGGACGACTACAAGTTCCCGGATGACCTGCTGCAGGCGAAGAGGGAATGGTTCGCCGTGGAGCGGCAGTTGGACGCGCTGCCCCCGCGCCCGTGGACGGACGCCGACGGCGTGACGCACCGCGACGGCCGCGACTGGACGGCGGAGCTGGCCAGACAGGAGACGGCGCTGCGCAGGCGGTTCAGGGAGTTGTCGATCCAGATCTCCGTCCACCCGTACTGGGAGACGCTCCCGGCGGGGGTGGTCGCCGCCCGCATGGAGCTGCGGGCGGTCGCGGGCCGGCCTCCCCGGGAGGAGGCCGGCCCGGTGGAGGAGCGCGCGGGGCAGCCGGTCAGAGCGCCGTAGCCGTCCCGCTGACCCGCACCCGCGGGTCACCCGCGCGCAGTTCGACCTCAAGCAGGCTGGGGCGCCCCATGTCGTGGCCCTGGTGCAGGGTGAGCAGCGCCGCCTCCGGTGCGAGGCCCAACTCCCGCAGGTACGCCCCGAGCGCGGCCGCCGCCGCCCCGGTCGCCGCGTCCTCCACCACGCCGCCCACCGGGAAGGGGTCGCGTACGTGGTAGACGCTCTCCGACTCCCGCCACGCCAGCTGCACGGTGGTCAGCTCCAGCTTCTCCATCACCGTGCGCAGCCGCTCGAAGTCGTAGTCCAGGTCCGCCAGCCGCTCGCGGGTGGCGGCGGCCAGCACCAGCTGGTTGACACCGGCGTTGGCGATCCGCGGCGGAAACGCCGGGTCCAGCTCCGCGGCGGACCAGCCCAGCGCCGCGAGCACCTCCGCCACCTCGTCGGCCGCCACGGGCTTCACCTGCGGCTCCACGCTGGTGAGCGTGGCCTTGAACGCTCCCCCGTCCTCGGCCACCGAGACCGGGACGACGCCGGGATTGGCGTGGAACACGTACGTGCCGGGACCGACGTGCTCGCCCAGCGCGACGGCGGCGGCGACCGTGGCGTGCCCGCAGAAGTCGACCTCCGCGAGGGGGCTGAAGAAGCGGATCCGGTACGAGCGGGGCGCGGCGTCCGGGGCGGGGGAGAGGAACGCGGACTCGGAGTAGCCCAACCCGGCGGCGATGGCGAGCATCTCCGCGTCGTTGAGCGCGGCGGCGTCCAGGACGACACCTGCCTGGTTGCCGCCGGCGGGGTCGGTGGAGAAGGCCGTGTAGCGCAGTACGTCAGTCATGATCGGTCAACTCCGCGCGGGAGCAGGGTTATTCCCGCTGTTCAGCGGCGGTGCGGCGGTGCGGCGGCGGCGAACTGGTGGTCGCTGTGCGGTGGCCGGGTGACCAAGTTGTCCACAGTCTCCGCGTTATCCACAGGGGAGGCGCGAGGCGTCCCCGCCGCGCAAGACTTGACGCCATGAACCTGCACATCACAGCCACTTCGGCCGCGCACCGACCTGGAGCTGGGCCTGGCTCCAGCACGAGCTGCTGGAGCGCTGCTGGTACGTATCGGGGCGCGTGGGCCACGAAGTGGGCCTGACGACGACGGCGGCGGACTACGTAGCCACGGTGCTGACGCCGGGGAGCTGACGGGCCCGGCTTCGCCGGCCGCCCCTGATTGCCGCCCGCCCCCGGCCACCGTGAGGCGGCGACCGGAGGCGTCGTGGCACGACCGGCGCGCGCCGGCCGGAGTTTCGCCCTCAGGCCCGGAAGGGCCCGGTCACCTCGTAGGTGATGCCCCCGGAGGAGGACCCGCTCGTCCCCCGCTGGCTGGAGAAGTAGAGCCGCCGCCCGTCGGGGGAGAAGGCGGGACCGGTGATCTCGGAGGAGGACTGCCCGGAGATCCGCAGGAACGGGGCGACGACATCGTCCGGGGTGATCAGGCAGATCTCCATGCTGCCGCCGTCCTCGGCCACGTACAGGTCGCCGGAGGAGGCGCCGGTGACGTTGTCGACCCCGGTGAGCGGCGCGCCGCCCCCCGTGACGAGGGAGTCGTCGTAGGCCAGCTCAAGGGCCTGCGTGACGGCGTTGTACTGCCAGACGCGGTTGTCGCCCTTGGTGGTGAACCAGCAGGTGTCGTCCGCGTAGTAGCAGCCCTCGCCGCCGTTGAAGCGCTTGGCGCCGGAGACCTGGTTGCGGGTGGCGGTGGCGCCGCTCGGGTCCGGGACGACGGCCCAGGTGACGGTGCCGGAGGTGCCGGAGCCCATCCTGGCGACCTCAAGCGTGCCGGAGGAGAGGTCGCCCCAGGTGGTGGGCCGGAAGCGGTAGAAGCAGCCGTCGGAGACGTCCTCGGTGAGGTAGACGACCTGGCGCACGGGGTCGGCCGCGGCGGCCTCGTGCTTGAAGCGCCCCATGGCGTCGCGCCGCACGGCGGCCTTCACGCCCCAGGGGTCGGTCTCGTAGACGTAGCCGCGGTCGACCTCCTCGCAGGACAGCCAGGTGTTCCAGGGCGTCGCGCCGCCCGCGCAGTTGTTGCGCGTGCTGGACAGGATCCGGTAGGCGCCGGTGATGGCCCCGGTCGAGCTGAAGCGAACCGCGCCGGCGCCCCCGCTCGGACTGACCTCGGAGTTGGAGACGTAGATCCACCCGCTCCCGTCGGCGAAGCAGGCCCCGCCGTCGGGGGCGCTGTGCCACTTGTACGAGGTGCCACTGACGTTCTGCCCGGACCGCGCGACGACACGGCTGCTGAACCCGGCGGGCAGCAGAATCCCGTTGGCGTCGGCGCTTCGCAGCGCTCCGTAGGGCCCGGCTCCGGGCTGAGCGGGGGCGGCGCTGGCCACGCCGTGCCAAAGACTGCCGCCGAAGGCGGCCACGGACCCGCCGACGACGGCACCACGCAGAAAGGTGCGACGCTCCACGATGTCTCCCAAGTGGGGGTTGATCCCCGCAACCGACCGGCCGCAGGGCCAAGCGCCGAAACCCTAGAACCCCCAAGTTGACTGCCCACCAACAACCAGCAACGCCCTCATGACACTCAGCGAACACCGCATGGCCCCCGCCCCCGCGCCCGCTCCCCCCAACAAGACCCCCACCACCCCTGACCTCGCAAAACACCCCCGCACCCCCCAACGAAAACCAGGTTCACAGCCACCCCGCAGAAGCTGGTAAGGTTCTACCCGTCGCCGCAACACCAACGACACGCCCCCGTAGCTCAGGGGATAGAGCAACGGCCTCCGGAGCCGTGTGCGCAGGTTCGAATCCTGCCGGGGGCACTCGCCCAGGATCAGCAGGAATCAAGCGCTGACCAGGGCGGATGCCGACATGAGAGAGCGGGAACCAGTCTCACTGGGTCCCGCTCTTTCTCATTGCTGATCACGGTTCACGCGTGAGTGGCGTGTGAGACCGAGGGGCCTCGCGTCACCGCTCAAGTCGACCGAGGGGAGCGGGCAGGACCTCGGCGATTCACACCAAGGGCACTCTTTGTTGCCTGTGGCAAGCCACCCACTAGGATCGGCCGCAGTTCCAGGGGGGGTAATGACGGAATCATTGGGGTCAGTTGCGCCAATCGGCCTCAAGGTCAGTGACGTATTTTCCGTGATGCGTGGCAGGTCCTATCGCGATCCCAAGGCTCCGCCCGGGAAGAGCGGCACCGTCCGAATCCTTAGGCTTCCCGACCTCGGCCGCAGCGGTGGCGTCGGCCCGCCTAATGACAGGACCGAGTGGGTGCCGGCAGGGCGAGAGGCTGAACTGCTTCAGCCTGGCGACATCCTCGTGACGCGCACCTTCGCACCCGGTCTAGGCCGGGGGGTGGTGGTCCGCGAGGCCGATCTACCTGCCGTTGCCAACGAATACCTGCTCTACCTACGCCCGAAGTCCGAGGTTCCGGAGCTATACGTTCAACTCATCCTCACCTACCTCCGATCTGGCGTGCTGGACCGCATCGCCACTCGAACGGCGAATATGTCACGCGTGAGTTTGCCTACGTTGGCGGATGTTCGTCTCCCGGAAAGAGACGACACTCTCACGGAGGCACTCGAAGAGATCGTTGTTGCTGGTGAGGAGCTACGGCGCTGGAGCGAGGAAGCCGGAGCCGTCGTCGGAGGGATCTTCGGCTTCGATGGCAGCACTCGCCCCCGAGCCCGAGGCAGAGTCATTGAAGCTGGACAGCTGCTACGCCTTCGAGCCGACGCTGCCAGCCAACTTGATGACTTCGGGTACACCGTACGAACGCGCTTCCCTTACCCAATCGCGCTGCGATGGCGCGAGGTGGAGGCGAGGGTCAGCTCCGAAGACCTTCGCCGGGCCTACACCGCAGTGCTGGCAGCGGCAGAGATCCTCTTGGCTTACTGCGCCCTACTCACCGCGGCGCTCGCACGGGAGGCTTCGATCGAGCTGTCGAACGTTGCTGCCCTGCGCAACAAACTCATCGGCCGGGGCGGCGGAGGGCCGGGAATCGGCGAGTGGACGGTGATTTTGCAGGAGATCAGCGGAGAGAGGAAGCGTCGGGGCCTTCCCGATGAGCACCCGCTCCACGACCTCGGGCAACTGCTCAACGATGACGATGCCGAGGAGGCGCGGAAGAGGCTCGCGAAGCGTCGCAACAACGAGTCGCATGAGCGCCGGGTCGATGATGTCGACCTGCCAACAGCACTGGCCGGAGCCTTGGAGGATCTGAAGCTGCTGCTACGGCGCGCCATGTTCCTCGCAGACATGCCGCTGATCGAAGTCACCTCGGTCGACTGGAACTCATTCCGCAACGAAGCCGCACTGGGCTTCCGCCGCCTGATGGGCGATCACCCGGTCGTACCCACGGAGACGATGAAGCATGGCAGCAGTGCGGTCGAGAGACACAGCCTGTACCTCGTCGGACGTGATCGGAGCTTGCACCTGCTGAGACCGTTCCTCGTCGGCAAGGTCTGCTCTGAGTGCCGGACTTGGTCCACCTTCCACGTCGACAAGGTTGAGGGCAAGATCGTGATGAAGACCCTGGAGCACGGACATCTTCAGCGTGAAGCTGACGAGGTATCCCTGCAGGAGGCCGGACTCCTGTAGGGAGCCATTGCGGCCAAAGGAGGGGCATGGAACTCACGCCAGAGCCGTATAACCACGACGGCACAGAGCTTGACATTCTTGAACAGTACGGAAGTTTCGAAGCCTTTTGGAACGCACAGCGTGCTGGGCTTCATCAGCATCCAACAAACAACCAACCTGACGTCGAGACGGAAAACACCGACGTCGCTGACCGCTGGAACCAGGATCGCCCACAGCCGCTGGCTTGGGACGTCTATGAGCACTGGCTGGTGCAGGAGTGGCGCCGACTGCTGGATTCAGAACCAAGTGAGCTTGAGGTTCAGAGATTCTTAGAGCAGCACCCCTCACTCCTGCCAGGAGCCAGCAACGACGTTGGGCGAGGGCACCACGGCCCATGCTGGGACGCAGTCATCACCCAGCCGTCACTGAAGGGTGCGAGTGCAGATCGGGTACCCGACTTCATGTGGGTGAGGAGCGACACTTCTACGGTGTATGCACTGTGCATCGAAATAGAGGCCCCGACGAAACCGTGGTTCACCCTGGACGGTCAGTCAAGCGCCCATCTGACGCAAGCCCTTGACCAGATATTGGAATGGAAGGTCTGGTTCTCACTGCCGGAAAATATGCTGGCCTTTCGCCATGCATACATTCCCGTCGATCTCGGTTACCAAAGAATTGAAGTGCAGTTCATACTTGTCTATGGGCGCGACAGGGAGTTCCGACAGGACGAGAGTCGCCACAGAGACCCTCTATATCTCAGAAGGAAACGCGATCTCATACCCCGGTCCTCGGAGTATCTGTACACCTTCGATCAACTCCGGCCAGAACGGGACGCCGCAGATGCGGTCACAATCAGTGGACGACGCGACAGCTTCAATGCCGTTGCCGTGCCCCCTACTTTCACCACAGGACGAGGAACAAAGCAGCTCGCTTCCCAAATTCCTGATATCTCGTCGGCTTTGACGAAAACCCCTCTGATCCCTGAAGAGCGAAAGGTATACCTGGCCGGCCGGTGGGATTACTGGCGACGTAGCGCAGCACCCCGCCCAAGTCTTCGCTTTAATAACGCTCGGGAACACTCCGGCGAGTAGCTTTCTTGTCAACAGTGCGGACTTCGACGCCAAGCAGAAGTCCGCACCGCACTCACTACTTCGGGCTCCAGCCCATCGCCATCTCTATCTTCTTGTTGTTCTCCTCTTCGCTGTCGTCGATACAGCCGGCATAGCGTCGGTGGATGACCTCCGGCGAGTTACCGGCACGGCGGGCTACCTCAGCTACCGGCAGGCCAGCCCGGAGCCAGTTCGTGATGCACGTAGCCCTGAGGTGGTACGGCTTGCGGGCCAAGGGTGAGCCAACCTTGTCCGGCGGGAGCGCCAGCGGTCTCGCTTCCTGCCACACTCGCCAGTAACTGGACGTGCCGAGCAGGTCCCCCCGCTCGTTGGGGAAGAGTCGTCCGTCCTTGGCCGTCCCGAATTCCTCCCGGTGTGCCCGGAGCATCGCCACGAGGACCGGCGGAATCGGTACGGGCCGGTCGGTGCCAGGATCCCTTGCCTTCAGCCCCCGCTTGTCGTGACGGTCTCCTGAGTCAGTCCACTTCTTGCCTGAGATAGGACGCGTCTCGCGAAGTGTGAGAGTTCCCCACCCCTGTTCGGGAAGGTGGCAGTCGTCCAATCGGAGCCCGACTACTTCCGCCGGCCGCATCGCGGCGTACAGCATGCAGCCGAAGAAGGCGACAAGGCGCCTTCCACGATTGCGGTGCACCGAGCCGATATAGGAGACGGCCGTGAGGAGTTGCCGCGCCTGCACATCGTTGACCAAGACTCGGGGGTCTACGGCGTCACTGCCTTGGGAGTTGGGCCGCTTCACTCCGGTGAGGGGGTTTTCGTCGAGGTATCCCTCTTGGATGGCGTACTCCATCGCGGTGTTGAAACCGCGGCGGCGGCGCTTGTATGTGTCCGTGGCGGCCGGAGTGTCGTCGAGCCTGAACGACAGCCGGTAGTGGATGTCTCGAACGACACGGGAGTCCCTGAAGGCCGAAAGAGGCAGAGAGTGAGCGGCGAGCCACGAGCAGGCTTTCTCCAACTCCGCAGGGGGCTCTTCGACTTTGTGAGCCGGAACGACGGCCCAGCGCACGGCCCGCCGTACGTCTTCCGGCTCCGGAGCGCCGGGGCTCTCCCCCAGCATGCCAAGGGCCACGGTGGCGAGGCTGTCAGCCAGTCCCTCACGGGTCTTCGCTGCTGCCGTGCACCACCGGACCGCCATGTACTCGCGGGAGAAGTCCCACCAGGACGGGTCTGGTCGGGTACTCGCTTGCGCCGCTGCCGCTCGGAGTTCGGACTCGGGAAGTCCTGTCTCCACGTCGAAGGCCTCACCTTTGCGCATCGCTTGCCACAGCTCCGACCGGCGGCTCTCGGCAAGCGCCGACGTTGTGAACGTGGCGTGCCTCACCTTTCCGGCGACCACCCAGCGGAGTTGGTAGGGAGCGGTCTTGCTGGATATCCGGCTGACCTTCCAAACCCGGACGTCCGTGGAGAGTGTGGGTTCTTCGCGCCCGGCCGGGCGCTCGCCGTTGCGAGCGCCCGGGATTGCGCTGGTCTTACGGTCGTTCACGCGGCCTCCTCCAGAGCAGTAATCCAGCGCTCCAGCTCAGAACGGCGAATCCGTACGGCACCGTTGGGGAGCTTGATTGCCCTTGGTCCCTTCTTGAGCTGTCGCCAGCGATAGAAGGTCGACAGGGGTACGCCGATTTCCTCGACCACCTCAGAGATCGTGAGCATTTCTTCACGCGCCACGGTTGGCCTCCCCCGAGTTCTCGTCAGCGGGCTGGGAGTCGGACAGGTGGGACAGTCCCGATTCCGGCTGTCCCACCTGCTTGCGCAGGTCAGGTGATGGACTGGGACAGTCGGACACCTGGGACACCCCCGGCGTGCCCTCTGTCCGAGTCTCGGTGTCCGGGTAGTACCGGCCGGTGCCGTCCTTGGTGAGCTGTCCGTCCGCAGCCATGCGGGAGCACGTGCGGCGGACGTTCTCGGCATCGAGCTGCGGCAGCGCGGCGACGATGTCCTTGGGCCGGGCGCCGGGATGGGCGCGAACGTGGCGGAGGATCGCGGCGCGGGTGTCGCCGATGATGTGGTCGGTTACCGGGCCATCGAGCATCTGCCAGGCGCCGGAAGCAGCTTGGAACTGAAGCGCGTACTCGGCTTCGTCAACGTCGCGTCCGGTGACGTGCAGGATGCCGTCCGCCTGCCCGCGTGCCCGCTTGAGGACGAGCGTGGCGTCCGCAGCTCCGGCGATGCCGTTGGTGCCGGATACCTCGGTCAGGAAGTCGTCCGAGCCTGCCTTGCGGACGTGGTGGACGAGCACCACGGCGATGCCGTAGTGGTCGGCGATCCGCTTGGCGTAGCCGACGGCCACGTAATCCGCGTCGTACGCGGACACGCCCTGCGGAGCGGGGCCACGCATCTTGGCGAACACATCGATCACGACCATGCGAGCGTCCGGGTTCCGGTCCAACCATCCGGCGATGGCGTCGCTGCCGCCCTGAGGGAAGGGCGGGCATTCGGTGACCAGGGTCAGCCCGGCCGGGGCCGCCTGCCCACCCAGCATCTTGCCCATGCGGGTCTGAAGACGGCGCGGGGTGTCCTCCAAAGCGAGGTAGAGCACCGGGCCGCCATCGACAGGCAGCGAGTCGAACGCGTGGCCCCCGGAAGCGACCGCAAGGGCCAGACCGAGGGACAGCCAGGACTTGCCCACCTTGGGCGGTCCGGCGAGCAGATTGACGCCCTCGGCGAGGATGCCGGGCACGGCCCATTTCGGCTCCGGGAAGTCCGCGGCCATGAGCTGATCCGCAGTCCATGCCGTGCGCGGGCGCTCTCGCTTCGGCAGCTCTCGCGGGGCCGCCTCGGGGTCGCTGGGCACGGAGTACAGGTGCAGCGGGGGAATCGGGTTCGTGCTCATGCTGCGACCTGCCGGGGGCGGTTGGCTCCGGCGCGCAGGCCAGAGGCGATGGTGCGGCGCGCTTCGCGCTCGCCCTGGCCGACGCTCAGCGCCGCCTCGACAAGCTTCTCGGTCACCTCGTACGCGTCCAGCTCTCCCCCTGCGACCAACTGACCGAGGGCGACGGAGGCGATGTAGAGCGCGTTGTTGTGCTGGTGCTCGCCGGAACCGGTGACCCGCGCCAACTCGCCGTTGACTGCGGCGTTCAGGAACTTGCCGCGCCGGTCGCGGGCCGTGAGCGGGACCGTGACCGGACGCTGCGGGGGCAGCGGCGCCGGGCGCAGCAGTTCGGCGAGCCAGCCGGGCAGCGTCGCCACGGGGGCGTGGTGAGCCACCGTGTACGGCTCTCCGGCGAAGGTGCTGCCAGCGCCGACGACCAGCCCGCCGACGGCGCGGGTGTCGACCTTCCAGCCGAGCCCGCGGGCGCTGTCCCCGGCAGTGTTGCGCAGGGGCTTGCCCTGGGGTGCGGCGAAGTACAGGTGCGTGCCGCCACTCCAGGTACGGACCGTGTACGTATCGGCGGGGAAGGGCTGGCCGTGGCGCTCGCAGAGCAGGGCGAGCACGTCGGCGCCGTCGGTGACGCCGTGCTCGGCCCATTCGGCCGGCGGGGTGTCGTCCGGGCCCTTGGGGGTGTCGAGGTCGACGACGACCAGGCCGGAGCGGCCGGTGGCGATGCCGACGTTGTAGGGGGCGTGCGTCCAGCACCGGGTGATGCGCTCGCGGTCGGTGGTGGCGCGGGTCTCCCAGTTGCGGACGGCGGGGCGCTTGGCGCCGGGGATGAGGGGAAAGACGTGCCAGCCGCGCGACGCAGCGTCAAGCGCCGCGCTGAGCTGGGCAGAGCCGTCCAGTTGAGGCATGCTGGAGGTTCTCCTGTTCTGTCGAAGGGACAAGGGAGCCGGGGCGGGCGCGGTCTTGTGGTGAGAGGCGCCCGCCCCGGGCGCGTCTAGAAGGGCGGTTCGTCGCTGAACCCGGAACCGGAGCCCTTAGCGGCTCCGGCCGCGACGGGGGCGGCGGTGCTCCACGCGTCGGTGGCCGGGCCGGAGGCGGCGCCGTTGCGCTGGACGCGTTCGACCTTGGCCGTGGCGAAGCGCAGCGAGGGGCCGATGTCGTCGACTTCCAGCGCGAGCATGGAACGGTTCTCGCCCTGCTCGGTCTGCCAGTTGTGCTGACGCAGACGACCGGTGACGACCACTCGCGTGCCCTTGGTCAGGCTTTCGGCGACGTGGTTGGCCAAGTCGCGCCATGCGGTGCAGCGCAGGAACATCGCGGTGCCGTCGCGCCACTGGCCGGTGGCCTTGTCGTAGGTGCGCGGGGTGGAGGCCACAGAGAACCGGGCGATGGCGTCGCCCCCGGTGGTGAAGCGCAGTTCGGGGTCTGCGGCGAGATTGCCGACGATGGTGATGGGGGTCTCTCCCACGGACATGTGGATCACTCGCTTCCGGTGTGGGTCGGGTTGTTGCTGGAGGCGTGGTGGTCGGCGATGAAGTACAGCCGGGTGCGCTTGCCGTCGCGGGTGGGGTACTGACGTGCCGGGCCGGTGTCGAACGCGGCGGCCAGAGCGGTGCCGACGCGGTCGGCGTCGTCCGGCGTGCAGATGACGCGGATCTCGAACACGGCTCAGTCCGTCTCGGCGGCCATGTCGTCGACCTGCATGAGCAGGTCTCCGAGCTGACGGCGGGTGATGTCGCGGCTGTAGGTCTCCGGCAACCCGTCGTTGTCCCAGCGCAGTTCGACGGCGACGATTTCGTCCGGGTCGATGTCCACGTCAGTGCTCCTTGCTCATGTCGAGGACGGGCAGTTCGGGAAGTCCGGCGCGTTCCAGGGCGGCGGGGTCGAAGCCGGGCAGCGCGGCGCGGGTGACGAGTGCCTGCGCGAGCTGTTCGGCGTAGGCGGCGCCGGTGCGGGCCACCTCGATCTGCGTGGTGCCGCGGATGGTCTCGACACGCTCGATGTGGGCGCGTTCCTCGCGCCGGTCGCTCACCTGCCGCTCGTAGGCGACGCGCTCACGCCGGTCGGTACGCCAGTAACGCGCGGCAAGCCCGTAGGCGACGGCGGTGGCCAGCGCCCACAGCAGCAACGGCAGGGACCACCCGTCGGCGTATCCGGCGACCCCGGCGAGGGCGAGCCCGCCGGAGGCGGCGAACGCGGTCCCGGCAAGCACGGGGTCTCCGGCACGGCCGACGCTCGCGCACGCGCCGGCCGCAGCGGCGGCGAGAGACAGGGCGGTCATGAGCACGGCGTTGCCGACGGAGTGTTCGGCGCCGTTGGCGTTCCAGATCCGGGCCAGCCCGAGCACGGTCGTGGTGGCGAGGGCGGGCGCGGCCTTGGGTGCGGCGAGGTTGAGCCAGTGCCGGGCGACGATGGGTTCGTTCATGGCCGTACTCCTCACAGGTTCGGGAGCGCGTTGACGACGGCGGTCATGAGCTGGTTGACCGTGTCGGCGGCTCCGGTGGAGGCGAGGTAGAAGCCGAACATCACGGCCACGAACGCGCTGCCGGGGCCGAGGGTCTTGGAGCGCAGCAGCATGAAGAGCACGAAGCCGAAGAGCAGGGCGAGGGAGATGGTCACGGCCATGCCGCAACCTCCTTTCCATGGGGTGGGGTTGGGGTCAGCGGCTGCCTGTGCGGTAGGTGCGGGCGGCGCGGTTGTAGAGCCAGCGGCCGACGCGTATCCGCTTGCCGTGGCCCTTGCAGCGGCGGCAGTTCTTGCCGCGCTTGGGCCGTCCCTTGCGGTCGGTGGTCATGGCGAAGCCGAAGCCGTTGCACTTGCGGCAGTTGCCGAACGGGCTCGCCGCACACACCGAGGCGTAACCGAACGTGATGAACAGCAGGAGTGCGATAGCGAGCAGGATCGGGGTCACGAGAGCCCTCCCGGGGCGGTTTTCAGGGGTTTCCGCAGGTGGGGACCTATCAGCTAGCTTGCAGATCAGAGCCCGCATGGGGCGCTAGCGGGACCTCTAGCGCTAGAGGGTTGGACCCCTAGCGCTAGAGGCTCCCGAGAGTCAGCCCGCGTCCCGATTTCGGTCACGCTCCGCAATCGCCGTAACGATGTGGGCGCGCTCGAACCCGGTCCGGTTGACGGTCTTGCCGTTGATCCGCCGGGCCACCTGGCCCGTGGTCACGCCGTACGGCTTGAGCGCGGTGGTGAGCTGCCGCGCCTTGTCCGCCGGGGCCATCTCCCCCCACGGCCCGTATTTCTCCGGCCGCAGTTCGGCGAGCCGGTCGACGGTGACGTCGTTCCACGGCTTGGCCTCATCCGC
Organism: Streptomyces polyrhachis; assembly: GCF_042663125.1. NCBI lineage: Bacteria > Bacillati > Actinomycetota > Actinomycetes > Kitasatosporales > Streptomycetaceae > Streptomyces > Streptomyces polyrhachis. The sequence goes on from NZ_JBHSZO010000026.1 coordinate 75,077, forward strand.
CGGCACGACGGCGAGGATGTCTTCAAGCAGCGGATCGACCGCCTCGCGCCGCTCCGGGGTCTCGCCTGCGGCGATGCCGCGCAGCGTGCCCGCGTCGATGCGCGCCTTGCGGGCGCGCTCGCAGATGGCGTCCGCGGCCGGGTTGTCGAGGTAGTAGCCGCGCACGATCTGCGGGTCGTCGGCGGCGCCGACCAGGTAGCCGATGCCCTTGTCGGACTTGGTGAACGACGTGGCGCGGATGCCGTTGCGGTACATCGACGTGCCCAGGATCATGTCGTTCTCGATCTGGCCCATGACCCGCAGGCAGAACCGCGTGCCCACGTTCGCGCTGATGGCGGGCGGGAGCGAGTCCTTGTCCGGGCGCTGCGTGGCCAGCAGCAGGATCACCCCGAGCGCCCGGCCGCGCTTGATGATGGCCGTGCACAGCGCCCCGGCTTCCTTGCCGTACTTGTCGTGGCTGAACAGCTCCTGGCACTCGTCAATCGCGAGAATGAGCGGGTGCAGGCCCAGGGAGCGGTTCGCGGCCAGGGACGGGATGACCTTGTTCTCCGGGCACTTGTCCTTGGGCAGTGAGCTGATGACCTTGGCCCGGCGCTCCAGGTCCTTGTAGACGTAGCGGATCGAATCCAGCGTGGCCGCACACGTGTCGTCGTCCGGGCCGGAGCCGTAGTCAGCCGCCACCTTCTTCAGCGGGTCCAGGTCGCCGGTGCCCTTCAGCTCCCAGATCAGCAGCTCAGCCGTCACGTCCAGCGCCGCGGCGAGCAGCGGCGTGCGCAGGCTGAACGTCTTGCCCATGCCGGGCATGGCGCCGATCAGGACGTTGTCGTACATCAGCGTCAGGTCGACGTTCCGGCCGCGCTGGTCGGTGCCGAACGGCAGCGGCTTGAACAGCGACGCCGACCCCGACTTGGCCAGCGGCCACGGCGGGGCGGCCACCTTGTTCAGCGCCCGGTCGCCGACCCAGAGCATCATGCGGCCGGCGTGTTCGTCGGCGACCGGCTCCGGCCACACGCAGCCCAGCGGGCGGCGCAGGCCGGAGGCCAGCTTTTCACGCCGGTCGAGGATGTCCGGCACGGTCACGCCGTACGGGAGGTCGACATCCGCGCGCCAGCCGGGGCCGTCGCGGGTGATCGGGGCGGGGAACTTGATGCCCTCCCCGCCCTTGGCGAGCGCCTTGTTGATCTCGGCGATACCGAGCGCCCCCAGCGCCCGTTCCACGATGCCGCTCGTCAGCCGCTCGACTTCGGTCGTGACGACTGCACGGGAGATGACGGGCTTGTCGGACGGCGCACCGAGGAAGCCGAACCCGGCCGTCAGCAGCGCCAGCGTCAGCACTTCGAGCCACGTGGGGGCGAGCAGGAACAGCACCAGGGCGAGCGGCAGGCCGACGACCAGGGCGAGCAGCATGAGGATGCTGCGCAGCTTGACGCGGTTGTCGCGCTGCCGGGACAGCTTCAGGTACTCCTCGACGTTCTCGCGCCCGGCGGCGACCTGCCGCAGCGGCTCGCCCTCGGTGTCGGCAACCCAGCGCATCGCGCCGCCGATGAACTTCGCGACCCCGGCCGGGGCCTGGAAGGCGAGCCGGAGCGAGTACCAGGGCAGGCGCACCGCGTGGAAGGCGGTGGTGTGCCAGGCGTAGCCGCCGAGCCAGCCGAGCGCGGTGACGAACTCCGGCTTGGACTTCGCCCACGCCGAGATCACCTCGCGCCGCTGCCCCGACCGGAGTCGGTCCATCAGGCCCGGACCGGACGGGGCCGGACCGTCGACCATCACGGTCGACCGGTCGTCGGGGTCGTCGTCGACCGAGTCGGCCGACCGGTCGACGCTCAGGGCGGCCGACTCGGTCGGCCGGGAGTCGGCAGCCGGGTCGGCCGACTCGCCGCGCGCCGATCGGGCCTTGTTGAGGTCGACTACCTCGGCGCCGGAATCGGCGGCCATCTCGGCTTCGAGTCGGTTGAACAGTTCGTTGTCGTCGGGGTGGTTCACTGAGATTCCTTCTCTCGGGGAGGGGTGACGAGGCCCGGCCGCTGTCTTGGCGGGCAAGGCCGGGCCCTGTCGGCTACAGGTCGAACAGGCCGCACTGATCCGTAGAAGCCGCGGGCAGCCGCTTGCGGGCGAGCCGGGCGGCGGCGCCGTGGCAGTCGGAGCACCACGCGCGCAGCTCGCTCGCCAGGAGACGGGCGGCGGCGACGTCGGTGGCGAGCGGGTCGACCGGGGCAGCCATCAGCCGTACCCGGCGCCCGTGCTTGCTGGTGTAGTGGTCGTGCTCGTGCTGGCACCGGCCGTCGCCCTTGGTGTGGGGGTTGCCGCACTCGCCGCTGCACTGGCAGCGGTAGCCGGCCGTCTCCATCACGGCGGTGAAGACGGCGGCGCCGACGATGGGCTGAGACTTCATGCCGCGGCCCTCCCCCATGCCGGAGGTTCGGACCGGCTGAGCAGGATGCGCAGGGCGGCGACGGCTTGCGGCCAGACCACACCGTTGCCGAGCGCCTTGAGCTGGGCGGTGCGCGACAGGCCGGGCACGGCGGTCACGTGGCCGTCGTCCAGGGCCATCAGCCATTCGACGAACGGCGGGTTCAGCCGTCCCAGATCGTCAGTTGGCCGGGGGGCGGGACGGCCGATGACCTGCGCCCACCTTTCGATGGCCGCGGCGTACGGCCCCCAACGCTGCGGGCCGCGTCCGTCAGGGTCTCCCCGTGTCCCCAGGCCGGGTTCGCTCCGCTGCTGCTCTTCGCGTCCGTTGCGGTCGGTGTCGGCAGCAGCTCCCCTACCTCCGCGGCCAGGCTCTTGCCGTGCCTGCCTGCCTCCTGCGAGGGACTGCGCTTGGTCTGCCGGTTCTCGTTCGCCGACGCCCGCGGGGTGGGCAGCAGCGAGACGACGTGCCGCAGGTTCATCCCACCCTGTGCCGCGTGCCCTGCCCCCGTGTTCTCCGAAGTCGACGGCGTCGGCAGCAGCGCCACGGCGGTGGGCAGTTGTCCTCTCTGCCCACCCCCGCGCCAGTCCCGGGCCGCCGGAGTCGGCAGGCCAGGCGTAGAAGAACAGGCGGTTGCGCTGGTGTGCGGCGCCGATATCCGACGCGCGTACACAGCACCAGTCCGCATCGAACCCGAGGGCGGCAAGGTCGCCAAGGACGGTGTCGAAGCCGAGTGAAAGGTGCCCTGCGACGTTTTCAAAGACCGCGAGCCGGGGTCGTAGAACCCCAAGGGCGCGGGCGATGTGCGGCCAGAGGTGCCGGGCATCCTTGGTTCCCTTCCGTTTGCCCGCGGTGCTGAACGGCTGGCACGGATAGCCGCCGATGTAGATGTCGACCGGCTCAACGTCGTGCCATTCGACGGCGGTGATGTCCCCGAGATTGGGCACCTCGGGATGGTGGTGGGCGAGGATGAGCGCGGCGCCGGGGTCGTTGTCCGCCACCCACGCCAGCTCCCCGCCGAACACGGCCTGGACGGCGATGTCCAGACCGCCGTAGCCGGTGCACACCGAACCGATCCGCGGGGCCGTCATGCCGCCACCCCGATCACAGGCGCATCGGTCCGGGCGCTGGCCCGGCCGGCGCGGCGTCCGGTGACAGTGGCGAACAGCCAACCAAGCCCGGCGCGGCGCATTCCGGCACGGGCCTGCTTGGCCGCGTACATCGCCTCATCCGCGCGCCGCAGCAGCCCGGACAGGTCATCGGCGGGGAAGTCCGCTGCGCGCACCCAGCCCAGCGAAACCGTGGTGTGCACGTCCGGGTCCTGGCCGTCGACAGGCCGGGCGAGCACGCCGTGCAGCACGGCAAGCAGGTCCCCGGCGGTGTTGTGGTCGTCGATGAGGAGGGCGGCGAACTCATCGCCCCCCAACCGCCCGGCGACCCCGGTACGGCCGACGTGATGGGCGAGCCGGTCCGCGGTCGCCTTCAACAGGGCGTCCCCGGCCGCGTGCCCGTAGGTGTCGTTGATGTGCTTGAACTTGTCGACGTCGGCCAGCACCACAACCGCGCGCGGGTCCTTGAGCAGGGCCGTGGCGCGGCGGGTGAAGCCGTCGCGGGTGCGTAACCCGGTGAGCGGGTCTCGCCGGGCGGTGTTCAGGCAGCCGCGCAGCCACCACACGTGAACCGCCCAACCCGCGGCGAGCGGCAGCGCGGACAGCAGGACCGTGGCCAGGGTGTTCACGCTGCCACCCCCTCGGCGGCGTCGCCGGACGCGTCCGGCTCGGGGCTGTCGACGGGGTGCAGGGCGCGCCCGTCGGCCCGCTCGGCGAGCAGGGCGTCACGCACCTGCCGGGCAGGGCCGGAGCCGCAGTGCAGTTCCTTGCGCAGCGCCTCGGCGTTGATCTGGCCGTCCTGCCAGCCGGCCGTGATCGTGCGCGCCTCGGCGAGCAGTTCGGCCGTCGTGCGCTGCGCCGTCTTGGCCTTACCCGTCGTCGGCCGCTTGCGTGGCGGCTTCGGCGCCTCGCGCGTCGGCTTCTCGGGGGTCTGCGGCGGCTCCGGGACGGCGGGCACGTCAGCGCCGGCGGGGGCGAGTTCGCCCATGCGCAGCATCACGCGCTCACGCCGCGGGGTCCTCCAGCGCCACGCCACCGGACCGAACCGCTCATGCAGGTCCGCACGGGCCAACAGCCGCTCACGCTCGCAGGCAAGGGCGTCGGTGTAGGAGGTGACCTCCCACAGCGTCATGCGCCGCCACAGCGCGAACGTGGACAGCGGAGCCAACAGCCAGCGAGAAAAGCGGATCTTGTCCATGCGCCGTCCGGTGACGGCACCGATGCGCACGGCGTAGACGTGGGCGCCGATCTCGGAGAACACCACCCACAGCAGCGGCATCGTGCCGTGCGCCACCTTCGCGGACAGCGAGTGCCCGGCCGCGATGTTCAGCCAGCAGGTGACCAGGGTCAGCACCCAGGGCACGAACCGCACCCATGCCAACGCCATGTCCAGCCGGATCAACAGCAGGTTGGCCAGGGTGAACACCGGGATGGCGATGTCGATGGCGATGGGCAGGGTGTGCGGGTTGCTGAAGCCCCACCGGGCCGCAGCCAGGGACACCGCGTCAAAAGAGGAGTACAGGCCCAGGGCGCCGACCGCGGCGGCGGCGAGCGCACCGATTCCGGCAAGGCCCATCTCCGGGCGGGTCAGCGGCGGCACGGCCGGACGCTCGATCGTCTGCGTTGTCATGCCGCACCCCCGTGCGTGGCGGGCACATCGGTGTAGCCGTGCAGGTGCACCACGGCGCCCGCGTAGTCGGTCGTCGCCTTCAGCACGCGCGTCATGCCGTCGCCCTGCACCCCGTGCGTCACCTTCTCCGGCGGCACGGCCAGGGCCTCCCGCCACGCCTCGAACGCGTTCAGACCCTCGTGGAACCGCAGGGTCAGCCGATCGGGGTAGATGCGGGACAGGTCGATGTCCGGGGCGGGCAGGTGCCCGAAGTCAGCAGCCAGCAACCGCAGCACGCGCAGCGGAGCAGCCAGCGCGTCCAGCGTGAGCGGCTCGTTCATGCCGCCGCTCCCTTCCGGGACGGCCGGCGGCGCCCGGCCGGGCGGGCCAGCGGGACGACGTTGAACAGCTCCGGGGCGTGCGCCTCGATCACCTCGGCGGCGATGCGGGCCACGTCGTCCGGGAGCTCCGGGTTGTCGGCGAGGATGTCGCGCGCGGCGTCCAGCCGGGCCGCGCGCTCTTCGCTGGTCTCGCCCTCTTCCCCGAGCCACAGCTCAACCGGGGTGCCCAGGGCCAGTTCGATGAAGTCGTTGACGGAGACGGCCTGATGACCGCCGATGTACGTGCGCATGCGGCGCTCCTGATGTCGAAGGGACAGGGAGATGCCGGGCGGTCGTGGCATGGTGGTGAGAGGCGACCACTCGGGATGTGCAGCCCCAAGCCGCATCGGCGGCAGGGCAGCGCCCCGGAGGCAGATTTAATCTGCCGCCATCACGGCTGTCCGGGGCCGCAGCGCCGGAGCACTGCGAGGGTTGGAGTCGTGCAGGTGCGCGGTCTTGCATCCGCGCGGCCGTCACTGCGGGGAGACGGCTCAGAGGCCCACTTATGTACGCCTGTGACCAGGCGTTTATCAAAGACCAGCCGCTTCCTTCAGACCCGTTTCACGGGGCCCTCCGGGCGTGAGTTCAGATTGACTTATGTCAATCTGCCCTGTCAAGGAGGTCCGACGGGAAAGCCGAGATTGACTTAGTCCGGCTACTCTCGAACCCATGGAGCACAGCTCAGAAGCGCCCAGGCAGGCGCCCACGGCCAAGGACATCGCTGCGGACTTCCGAGCGAAGATCACAGGCCCGAAGCCCGAGTACGAACCGGGAGATCGACTCCCAGCGGCTCGCACACTCGCCAAGCAACTTGGCGTGCAGCTCCTGACTGTTCAGAGCGCGTACGGCCAACTCCGCGACGAGGGGTTGGTCCTCACCCAGCAAGGCCGCGGGACGTTCGTCCGAGACCCCTCGATGCCGCTCGGCACCGAGCCGGGCAGCAGCCCCGCCTTCACCGCACTGGCCGCAGAGCTCAGCTCGATTCATGACGCTCTTCGTCTGCTCGGTGAGCGACTCGACCGCCTTGAACAGCTTGTCGGTGACGGGACTCCAACCTCGCCGTGAGTTCGTCCGCACGCCGCAGCAGTCGTTCAACCGTGGCGCGCGCCTCGCTCAAACTTGCTTCGATCAAAGCAAGTTCCGTGGGAGTCAGCCCTCCCAACTCGCCGCTTTGCTCATTGATCCCTGACATGGCAATGAGCATGCGGCCGGAAATTGAAGAGGACCCGGACAGACTGTCCGGGTCCTCTTTCCCTGCAGGTCAGCCAGGTTGACGATTCGTCATCGAGTGGCTTCCTCCACGGCGGCCAGCACTGCGGCCCATGGGAGTTCGCGCCCCGCCGGCGCCTCCCTCGGCTCATACAGCGGCCAGACGTCCGGGCCGTAGACGACGAGCACTCCCCCAGCACGAAGAGCATCGATGTGCCCTTGCCACGCGGGATGGCGCGCGTGCGCCGCGTTCACCCGCGGGAAGACGACGACTGGCAGACCAAGAGTGCCGATAGCCTCGCCAACCTGGGTCAGTGCCTGATTGTCCATCACGCCAGTCGCGAGCTTGGCGACCATGTTGGCGGACGCGGGAGCGACCACGTAGCAGTCAACTGGCGGATGCGGCCGGGCCTCACCAGGTAGGCGCGGTTCGTCACGTACGGCTAGGCCGGTGAGCTTCTCCAGCCGCTCAACCTCCCCGCTCATCCGCAGCCACTGGCCTGCGGTCGGCGTCAGCGTGACGGCAACCTGCCATCCGCGGTCCATCGCGGGTTCGACGAGACCGGTACGCAATGCCTCTACCCCCCCGGCCGCCGACCCGACAACTCCGAGCACCCCGCGCTTGCCTGAACTCACTGCACCGCCCTGCACCGTTGTGCCATCACGAACACCTCGGACGAACGCGAACCGCCGGTCACGGGAGACTGCTTGATCAGGTCCCGCAGCGTCTCGCGCACTCTCGGATTGTTGCGTACGAGCTGCGGCGACGTGCGCTCTGCCGTCCGCAGCTCCGCAAACGCTTCGTCTCCGTGGCCGGCGAGCGACAGAGCCCGCGCGTAGTCGATGCGGTGGGAGACGCTGCGCTCCTGCGGCATGTGGTCGACGTTGATCCGGCCGTGTTCCACCACGTACGAGACGTTGTCGAGGTCCAGCTCAACGGACAGGCGATGGAGCAGCACGTTCGTTGGCCCGAATCCGGTCTGCCAGTAGTTCTCATCCGACCCGAGGTCGTCCGCGAGTTCTTCGGCACGGTCCAACAGCCCCGTGGCGGTAGGCCGGTCCTGATGCCGCGCTGCCGCCACTGCGGCACGCAGGTGGATCATCCCGAGCAAGCTGAGCGCGGCCGGGTCGTTCTCTGTCACCTGGGACGACAGCCACCTTGCCGCTGTGTTGCCCAGTTCGAGAGCGTCGTCGTAGCGCCCATTGGCAAGCAGAGCGTGCGTGCCGGACCGGGCCGCGGATGCCAACACGAGCGGGTCGTCTGACTCGTCAGCGGCTCGCATCGCGCGCTCGGCAGCGAGCCATGAGATGTCAGACTCACCGATCTTCGCGAGTGTCGTGGCGGCGAGATGGTGCGTACGGGCCGACACTGCCCAGCAATCGCTACGGTCGTCGCCTCGACGCGCCGCGCGATCCTCCAACTCCTGTGCGGTCTGAAGCAGCGCGGGAAGAGCGGCGATGACACTGCCGAGCCGTCCGCCCTGGTAGTCGTTCCATGCCTGCTCCACCCGTACGGCCACCGGGGCAGGTGTCGGCAGCTGAGTCTCAGCCTGGGGGCCGAAGAGCAGACGCGAGAGGCGACGCGGGGTCATGAGGGCGTCGCGCACGGCGGGGACGTCGTCCTGTTGGCGCTCGTCTTCCATGAGGACGGTCTGTCCGAGCAGGTCTCCGAGGGGCACGCGCAGGATGCGCGACAGCTCCGCCAGCATGTCGATGCGGGGCGGCTTCCGGCGCCCGGTCTCGATCTTCGCAAGCCAGTCAGTGCTACGACCGACCAGACCGGCCAGCACCTCTTGCGTGTAGCCACGGCGCTTCCGGTAGAACGCGATGCGCTCGCCGATGCTGAGGTGATCTCCAAGACCACGCATTGCGTGTTGCCTCCTGGTTCTAGGGGCTAGCTTCACGGTACCGAGCCGGTCGTCACGCTGGACAGACGGTCTTTCCTCTCCAGCCGACCGAGCATGAGGCACCGAACGGCAGCGGACCCGGACAAAGTGTCCGGGCCCAGTCGTTCGGTTGAGATCCAAGGTGGAGGGGAGGGGTGTCCCGACTGTCCGACTGTCCCAGTAGCCGGGGTGACCTGCGAAAACAGGTGGGACAGCGGGAGACCCACCTGTCCCACCTGTCCGACTCAGCGCTGAAACACCCGGGGGTGTTTCAGCCCATGGGAGTCCGAAAGTTAAGTGCCAGAGTCGGCGGAGAGCCCAGGGATTGGCGACACAGCTGGCAAGCGGTCATGCACGTTCGCCAGTTTCTGAAGCAGGTAGCGAGTAACTGACGGAACCCTTTCTCGCTTCGGCTTTGCAAGCTGTTCCGTCAGGCGACAAATGAGCGATTCAACATCATTCGCTCGCACGCATTGATCATCTCCACTTAGGACATTTGTTTGCCGGATGGCAACTAGCACCAGCTCAAGACGGCGCACCAGGACGTCGGATTTTCCGCCCTCTTCGAATGAGGAGCACATAACTAGCGTGTTCCGAATCGCCATGCGGAGCACCACGCCAAACGCAACTTCATGATGATGACCCCCAGCGACCCTCACCGAGTACTCCGCTGGCATGAAGACGAAGGCAGGCAACACCGGGAAGAGGGTACGCGCTTCGTCCCAGACAGGGAACATAGCATCCAGCGCCGGGCGGCTTACCACGACCGGAACTGATTCGGAGCCGCGAATACTCACAGCGACTTCTTTTAGATTCTCCAGAAAACGGGAAGTCCACATTGCCGCCTGAAGACCAGGATAAAAAGAGTCCATCCCCCAGCGGTCCAACACCACTTCGAGTCGACCGCGCTCATAGCACCAATCGTGGACCGAGAGCCCACTACTACCGAAAGCGTTGAGAGCATTCCTCTCGCGCAGCGCGCGGACTCCCTGCGGCGGATCGCTCTCATCAAGGAAGCGCGCAAGTTCTGGCATCTCGGCTCGAAGCGCCATCAATGCACAGTCGAACCCCACCATGAATGCGTAGGCCCGCTCGATTCCATCAGCAAGATCTTCTACCGCAGTGGTGTCCTCGCCGACGCAAATTAGCTCGCGATCTTCATCCCATTCGAAGTCTTCGTGAGCGGCTCCGTTTCGGACAGCCGGCAGTATCGCCTGTGCTGCATCTTGAAGGACTGGATTCCCATCAGCTACTAGCTGATCGCGCAATGATGCAATCTCGGGCAGCCTTCCAGATCGCCCTCGCAGCTCAAGGACCGTCCATGCACAAGGTCGGAGCTGGCCCTCGACCACCCTGCGATAGATGTCGAGCATGCAGAAGGCCCGCTGCTGAGCAGTTGATGCATTCCTGAGGTTCTGCTGGGCTTGAACGATCCCCTGATGGTTAGCCGCGCTTCGGTCGGTCCGCGCCCTCAGGCGCCTAATCGGCTCTGCGAAAATCGGGTCTGCCGAAAATCCGCTTCTTACGATGCGCGAAGCAAAGAATGCCGAGCGCAGCACCAACAGGGGCCTTCCACTCTGTGTATAAGCCCACGCGAGATCGACTGCACTTTCGACTTCCAGTGGCTTCTTCGCTAGCTCGGAAAGCATAGAAGATAGGCGTTTATAGAGCACGCCAATACGCCCCCGATAGTTCGCCAGAAGGCGCGACGGCAAAAAGATCCCTCGTTGATCACAGATTTCATCGCGCGCAACGCCAAAGATCTGAACGCACGTTTCACTCGGCAGACTTGGCGTGGTGCTTGTGATCGAATCCAGCTTGGCCTGCAGCTCATCCACATGCCGCAGGCCATCAGGAAATCCACAAGCAGCATCATCAAGAACTTGGATCGCAAAATTATGCAAGCACTCCCGCAAGTGCAGCACTTCCTGCGAGAGTCCAGATTTGAGCACGGCCAAGTACCACAGATTTTCTTCTCGCGACTTTACGTCATGCACCAAGTCGAGCGCGCGTTTCTTGATCTCCTTAGCGTTCCCCTCCGAAACAGCGGTCGCCAGCGCATCCATTGGGCCACCAAGAAGCCACTCCTCTTCACAGAGCCCTGCATCCCACAGGGACTGCTCCCAGTCGTCCTGGGCCACGGGAACACTGGCCCGCGGCGGTTCAGTCAGCTGACCGAGTTCGTTTCTCGCTGCCTGCAGGATGCGCGCCAAGGCTTCTGTCGGGAGAGACATGGCTTCATGGTCTCGAAGCTTGCCGTTCCGAGCCATCGGTTTGTGGTCACGTCAGGCTGAAGGTGTAGGCGGCAACGGGCTGTTGGCCTGGACAGGCATACCCTCAAACTGTCTGATGTGACTGATCTTGAGGACGCATACACGAGCTGGCTCGCCTCCCTTCATCGCCTGGTCTCGGATCCACTGAGCCTCGCTCAGTGGCAGGACCGGCGGTTTGCCTTCGCCCATCAGGTGGGTGACTTGCTGACGCGCGCGAACGGCCGGCGCTCCCCAGTGACCGGGCCTGTCCTGTACGGGGTCTTCACCAGTGGCGGGCTGTGCTACGTCGGTCAAACTCAAGAGGGGGAACGGCGGCTTCGTGATCTCCCTGTCGGAGAGAGTCACCACGTCGCCAACACCGTCCCTCCGGAACTCTGGGAAAGCGTCGTCGTGCTGCGGTGGCCGGAGCTGCTGGCACATATCAGCGCGTCGGAACGTGTGACCGCGTCTGCACTCGGGCCCGTTGTCTGCGGCTTGGTCCTCGAGCACCGTCTTCAAGTAGCCACATCGCCGCCGCTCAACAGTCGGCGCAGAGACAGCCGCGGTGGGTGGCGTGCAAGGAATCATGTGGCCAGTCGGTCACGGGGCGCCGTTCATGCGGCGTCCCTACCAGAGTTGTGGCAGTGCACTTGGGAGGCATGGACCACACTGGCCAACCTCGATGCCCCGGGCCTCAACCTCTTTCGCGCGGACGCGGGAGCGGGGCACATAGTGTTTCCCGGGGCGCTGCACAGAAGCCAATCGGACACGTCCTGACGACGGGTTCTCCGCTTGGACTAGGCATGGCGCCGCACGGCCATCGTGTGAGGGGCGTGTGGATCGGGAGAGCGTGCGATCTTCCCGAAGGATTCATGCAGGTCAGAGCAATATTTTGACACTGGGGGATCACGCTCTCCGGAGCCGTGTGCGCAGGTTCGAATCCTGCCGGGGGCACCTCGCACAAGGTGCCCGAAGACCCCGCCACCAGCGCTTTCGCTGAGGACGGGGTCTTGGCGTATGCGTAGCCGTGTGCAGCCCTGAGCGGCCGTATGCCGGCGCCCGTGGACTATTGATCCGTAGTAGCCGCCGAGCCTCGCCGTCGTCGATCCCACGGATCCGCACCCGCTCAATCACCAGGACAGCCAGGCGGATATTTCGCCCCGACTCCGGGTCGGGACGGTTGAGCATGGTCGGAGATCCGGATCTGATGCGGCTACTTCCGGCGGGCGATCGTGATGATCTCCTGACTCGTGCCGGTCACGGGTCCGCGGTGCCAGTCACCGTACTGGGCCTCGATGACCAAGCCTGCCCCGGCAAGGAACTCGTCAAGCCGCACGACGTCGAGGAAGCGCAGGCACGTGCGGTCGACGCGGAGCACCGAGCCATCCATCCCAGCTGTCGTACCGGTGAAGGTGACCACGTCGCCGACCACGGACTCGACCTCGTGCCAGACACGCAGGGCACGACCGGATGCGTCGGTGACGTCGGACACCCGGGACGGGTTCCAGCCCTCCCAGGCGCGTGCCTGCGGGTGGCGCGTCTCGAACGCGAAGCGGCCCTCCTCGCGAAGTGCCGAGCGGATCGCCGCGAGCGAGGCACTCAGTTCATCGTCGGTGATGAGGAATTGGAACGCGTGGCTGGCCATCGTTGCAAGGTCGAATTCGGCGTCCCACCCCGCGTCCGCCGCGCCGCCCTCGACCCACTCGATGTCGGTACGCCGCCGGGCCCGGGCAAGCGCGGCGCGATCCGGATCGAGACCCGTGAGGCGTCCGGTGTGACCGCGCTCGCGCGCACGGTGCAGCATGCCGCCGGTTCCACAGCCGACATCCAGGACCGATCCCGCGGCCATGACCAGCTCGTCGTAGAAGGCATCGCTGGGCCAGAGCGCGGGATCCCACGGATTCAGCAGGTCATACAGTGCGGCGGCATCAGCATCAGAGAACACCGCGACAGTATCCACGCATTGGCATCCGCTACCAACCAATTGGCCATGAAGCGATGCCACTTAGAGGATGTCTCATGTGGTCGTTCGCTGATGCGGCATGATGTTGGACTGTGGGTGCTGATCTGTCGCGT